>NZ_VOYL01000017.1:0-55712 GCF_013420295.1 Acinetobacter sp. YH01018 | reverse complement strand
CGTGAAGGGTGTGTTTGCTGCTGGTGACTGTACCACAGTGCCGTACAAGCAGATTATTATTGCCACCGGTGAAGGTGCCAAGGCATCTCTATCTGCCTTTGATTACATTATCCGTTCGGGACAGTAACTAAAAAAGCCAAAGTGGCTATGTACATTGACATAGACACTTTGGCTTTAGTTCCCCAAGTTTTTGTTTTACCCTGTTTATAGGAACTCAGCATGCTAACTCTGGGTTCCTTTTTTTATCATCACCATTTCCATGGTTATTCTATTTTTCTGCATTTTTTGTTTTGCCTTTTTATTTTTCTTTCCCCAAAACTTGTTGTATTTAATTAAGCAAGTTTAATGCCATCTCCAAATATTTTTTTAAGATTTGAATAAAATCAAGCTCTTAAACTTCTGCATCAACTGTTCTTGCGTCTCTATATGTTCAGGATGCGGAATAATGCACTCAATTGGACACACGGCTACACAGGTTTGGTGCTCATAAAAGCCGACACATTCTGTACAGCGCTTCACATCAATTTCATACACCTTGTCACCCTCATAAATGGCCTCATTCGGACATTCAGGCAAACACATATCGCAGTTGATACATTTGTCAGTAATCAATAGAGCCATGTTGTATGGATACTCAAACAGCTTGGTACGCTAAAGATGAAGCCGAGATGTCTGCTGTTGAATTCGGTAAGTTACGAATCAGCAGGGCATAGTTCATGTCAACATCAGCCGGGACTGGAATATCCACGACATGGCCTGAGCCTTTGGCATCTTCAATCAGATTACCTTTTTTATCTTTCATTTCTGTTAAAGTAAACGTGATATTGCCTGAAGTGGTCATCAGCTCAAGCGAATCGCCGACCACAAAACGGTTTTTGACTTCAATCTTGATATAGTCACCATTGCGTTCCAGAACTTCACCGACAAACTGCTGATGGTCAAAACGTGATGAACCGGTTTCATAATTTTGATATTCACTATGCACATGACGACGCAGGAAACCTTCCGTATAACCACGATTCGCCAGGCCTTCCAGCTGAGTCATCAGGGATGGATCAAACGGTTTGCCCTCTAGTGCATCATCAATCGCTTTACGGTAAATCTGTGCAGTACGTGCGCAGTAGAAATAGGATTTGGTACGACCTTCAATTTTTAAGGAATGAATGCCCATTTTGGTTAAACGGTCGACATGCTGTACCGCACGCAAATCTTTAGAGTTCATGAAGTAGGTGCCATGTTCGTCTTCTTCAGCTGCAAACATGTCTTCTTCATTGCGTTGTAATAAAACCGGTTCGCCAAATTGGTGTTGTTCTAGGGCGTGTTGCTCATCGGCATCTTTGTTTTTGCAGCATGATGATGATTCTTCAATTTGTTGAACTGGAATCACATCTCCAGTTTCATCTTCAGCTGCTTCGTGAATTTTGTAGTCCCAGCGACAGGCATTGGTGCAGGCGCCTTGATTAGCATCACGTTTATTCATATAGCCAGAAAGTAAGCAACGACCGGAATAAGCCATACATAATGCACCATGCACGAAAACTTCAATTTCCATGTTAGGAACATTATTTTTAATTTCTTCAATTTCTTCGATAGAAAGTTCACGTGACAGAATGACACGAGTCAGACCCATGTTTTTCCAGAATTTGACTGTTGCCCAGTTCACGGCATTGGCTTGTACAGACAGATGTACAGGCATGTCGGGAAAATGTTCACGCACCATCATGATTAAGCCTGGGTCAGACATAATCAGTGCATCCGGATTCATGGCAACCACAGGTTCCAGGTCACGAATGAAGTTTTTTAACTTGGAGTTATGCGGCTGGATATTCACCACTACATAAAACTTTTTACCTAAGGCATGCGCCTCGGCAATACCAATGGCCAGATTGTCATGATCGAAAGCATTGTTACGCACACGTAAACTATAACGTGGCTGACCTGCATATACCGCATCGGCACCATAGGCAAAAGCATAGCGCATGTTTTTTAGTGAGCCGGCAGGTGAAAGAAGTTCTGTAACGTGAGTAATGCTCATGACAAAATTAAAGGCATATTAAAAATATGGCTTAATTGTATGGATTTAAAAATTAGATTCAACCCAGTAAATTAGTTGGATATTTCCTTATTTTCTGCTTCAAGTTGTTTTAAAATCTGGCAACTGTCAATTGTTTTGGTGCTACTGCAAGAGGCGCGTAGCTGGATGAGCTGTTGTTGAAATTTTTGTAATTCTATAATTTTATCAGTGACTTGTTTAATATGTTGTTCAATTAGCTGATTCACTGCATGGCAGCTTTGGGAGGGCTGCTGTTCTAGTTCAAGCAATGCTTCAATCTCGCTGAGTGAAATATCGAGCGTGCGACAGCGTTTAATAAACATCAGTCGTTTGAATGTATTTTCATCATAATAGCGATAATTATTGTCGCCACGAAAGCTGGGTTGGAGCAGGTTCTTCTTCTCATAAAAACGGATCGTGTCAGTGCTGAGCTGAGTCTTATTGGCTAATTCTTTAATTAAATAATATTTAGGTGTATTCATACTTGACCTTGGAGTTACTCCATAGTTTTGAATAACAATAATACAAACAAGGTTTTAAATAAAGTCATAGAGGTGGTGAAAAATGGCATGTAGTTGCAGTCATGAACCTGCACCGCAAAAGCCACATAGTAAATTTCGGACTGCTTTGTGGATTGCGCTCATTATTAATATTGTGATGTTTATCGTGGAATTGATTGGGGGAGCATATGCCCATTCATCGGCACTGTGGGCAGATGCACTCGATTTCTTTGGTGATGCGGTGAATTATGGCATCTCACTTGCCGTATTGGGTGCAAGCCTATACTGGCGTGCTACGGTGGCGTTGTTAAAAGGCGTGACCATGGCGCTGTTTGGTTTCGTGGTTATGGGTAAAGCTATTTATGCCTATCTACAAGGTATTCCGCCTGAAGCCATGACTATGGGGGCAATTGGTCTGCTTGCTTTAATTGCCAATGTCACTGCGGCAGTGATTTTATATGCCTTTCGTGATGGTGATTCAAATATGCAGTCGGTCTGGCTGTGTAGCCGTAATGATGCCATTGGTAATGTCGCGGTGATTTTGGCTGCCGTCGGTGTGTTTGGTACAGGGAGCATGTGGCCTGATATTGTCGTCGCTTTAATTATGGCAAGTTTAGGTTTAACAGCAGGATATCAAGTCATTCAAAAATCTTTACAAGAGCGCAAAGAGAATAAGCCTTTTGTACATGCATCTGAGTAATTAAAGGAAAAAGTCAAAAAAACCGAGCTACTAAGCCCGGTTTTTTATATTCAGGGAATCTTATTTTTCAACGAATGCACGTTCAATTACGTAGTCGCCTAGAACACCCATACGTGGAGATTCTTTTAGACCATGCTGATCAAGAAGAGCAGCTACGTCGTCCAGGAATGCCGGGCTACCGCAAAGCATGGCACGGTCAGTTTCCGGGTTGAAACGTGGCAGACCGATTTTTTCGAACAATTGACCAGATTCAATGGCAGTGGTTACACGACCTTGAGTATGGAACTCTTCACGAGTTACAGTTGGGTAATACACTAATTTTTCTTTAGCACCTAACTCACCAAAGAATTCATGGTTTGGAATTTCGTTGAGAATCAAATCTTGGTAAGCCAATTCTGAGATAAAACGTGTACCGTGAACCACGATGATTTTTTCGAAACGTTCGTAAGTTTCAGGGTCACGAATCACAGACAGGAATGGAGCAAGACCAGTACCAGAAGAAAGAAGGTACAAGTTTTTACCCGGGTTCAAATCGTCCAGAACCAAAGTACCTGTAGGTTTTTTAGAAACCAGAATTTCGTCACCCACTTTTACTTTTTGCAGAATAGAAGTTAAAGGACCATCTGGAACTTTAATAGAGAAAAACTCGAGTTCTTCTTCGTAGTTAGCACTTGCAATTGAATAAGCGCGCATTAAAGGCTTACCATTCACTTCAAGACCGATCATCACAAATTGTCCGTTTTTAAAACGCAATGCAGTGTCACGAGTGGTTTTAAAAGAGAATAAAGTGTCATTCCAGTGGTGGACGTGAGTAATCTTTTCGACGTTGAAAGCAGCCATTAAAGGTCTCAATAAGTTATCAAATTAGAACAGCTTACTATTCTAATCTAAAAACATTCTCGATAAACTGAATATATTTAATTGAACTTATCAGAAAAAGTGATTATGACTGAGCTTAAAATGCCAATAATCGGGTATATGAGATCGCCCTATAAAGAAAAATTTGGCATTCCACGCCAACCCAATCTGGTACAGGTTGAGTCCTATATTGAGATGGTTGAACCTTATAATGATTTGTCAGCTTTTGAAGGGATTGAGGAATTTAGTCATCTCTGGCTGTTGTGGCAGTTTCATGAAAATAAAAATCAGAAAGAAAGTCAAAAGTTTAGACCACAAGTGCGTCCGCCGCGCCTAGGGGGAAATACAAAAATCGGGGTATTTGCAACACGCAGTATGTACCGTCCATCACCGATAGGTCTATCCGTTGTCCAGCTGAAAACAGTGAAAAAAGTTGGCAAGTCTGTACATGTGTATGTGACAGGGAGCGATCTTCTGGATGGCACACCGATTGTCGATATTAAACCTTATATCCAATATTCAGATGCTGTGGTTACGGCGCAAAGTGGTTATGCACAGGATGAACCTGAACGACATTCTGTGATCTGGACAGAAAATGCCGAACAGCAAAAGCAAGATTTAATGAAAGGCCACAGGTTAAATAGTCAAATTGTGAATGAACTGGAACAGGTTTTATCGCTCGATCCAAGGCCGGCTTATCAAAATGATGCGGAGCGGATTTATAAAATGAAGTTTGCTGATTTTGATATCAGTTTCAGGGTGGACTTGGATGGCATTACAGTCATAGAAATTGTTGAACTTTCAGCTTAATGTTGTACCAGCCACCAAAGTACACCGATCAAAACAGCCATATGCAGAATTTGTATAGGTGCAAAATAAAGTGCAAATTTTAATCCTCCGCTTATGGCTGCATTAATGCATTTAGAAACGGCATGAGCACCCAGACCTAACATCATTGCATAGAGCAAGCTGGCATTTGTCGGTTCACCCTGAATCACTACAGCGGCTGCAGCGGCATGAATTTCAAACAGTGAAGCCAGCAGTGTACCTGCAATTAATCCGGAATCACCCAGTAAGAGTTCTAGGCCATGTACACCGGCCTGAATGACCGTTAATGTCCCTGCAATAATGGCTGCTTCTTTTAGACTGAACATGGCACTATCTACAGGTTCTGTTTCTTCGACAGGCCCTGCTTTACGTAAAAGCCAGTAAGCGCACAGTGCTAAAATGCTGATGGCAATGAGCGAGGGAAATATCAGCAGCTTTAGCCAGATTAAGGAGACTCCTCCTACCACAATCAATAAAAGTACCAAAGTGGATATACATGACATCAGTGCTGCACCGGCATTGGATCGGGCATCGGCTTCTTCATTGCGTACTTGTATACCTAAATGTGCAATCATTGCTGTACTGGAAACAAATCCGGAAGCAATTGCAGAAAGTATGAGAGCTTTCTTACTTGAAAGTAAACGTTTGGCAATATGTGCCAATGCTTGTACGACAAGAATCAGGGTGAGCAGTTTTAAAATAATATGCGGATTAAGCACGTTGCCCCATAAAGGCGTATCAGGGGTCAGCGGTAAAGCGATTAAAATTAGGGCCAGTAAAAATACACCATCTTTAAGTTCTGCCCCGGTAATCCATTTTCCAGCAATCCCGTGCATGGACTGTTTCATCATTAAAATGAAGGTCAGTATCACAGAGAGACTGGCAGCCAGCGTAATATTCCACACACACAGCGCACCAATGAAATAAGTCATGACAAAAGCCAGTTCGGTGGTAACCCCGGGATCTTGCAGCTGGTTTTTAAGGGAGAAAATACCGATACCGCCAACAATCAGTGCACCAATCACGCCAAAGATATCGCCAAAAGCAAAACACAAGGCTCCCAGTAGAGCGCAGATTGCGAATGAGCGAACCCCGGCAAAGCTATGCTGATTTTCACGTTGCTTGCTACGTTCACGTTCCAGACCAATCAGCAAGCCACAGCCCAATGCTGCTGCCATAATCATCAGCAAGGCTTGAAATGATGTACTTTGAAGGGGCAGATTCAGCATATTATTCACAGTGAAAATCCAGTTATCGGGTTATGCATATTCAGCTGCTGAATTAAACAGCATATTCGGCATTATTGGCTATAAATGTCCGAAAGTAAAAGCATAATGCTGATGAAAAACAGCTATAGTTTATTTTGCAGTAAACGGTTATATAAATCAGTTTAGAAAAAGATATGGGGATATCTTTTTCTAACAACGGACTGAAGCGAGATGATCTTTAGTTTGTTATAGTGTGTGAATGTTTTGGGGCATATAATAATGAAGTTTAATTTTGAAATGGATACATCTTGGTGTCTGGAACAACTACAAAAAGATGGACGTATTACCGAACGTAACAAGCTACTGATCCAAACTACACACCGTCAACGTGAGCAACTGAAATGGCATCCCTTGCAGTGGATCGCACATTTTAATCTGGTCGATCAGGCGCATCCACAATCGACCTTAACCTTAAACCGCTTGTGCCAGTGGATTGCAGACAAAGCCAATATTCCTTTTTATATTATTGATCCCTTGAAGGCCGATGTTGGTGCTTTGACCAATATCATGTCGCAAGAATTTGCGGTGCGTAATAAAATTCTGGCCGTCGAAATTCAGCCGGACAAAGTCCTGATAGCCACCGATCAACCGTTTAAAACGGAATGGGTGGCCAATCTTGAACATAGTATTGCCCCGAAAAAAATTCAGCGTGTACTGCTCAGCCCTGATCAATTACAGCGCTATCTGGTGGAATATTATCAGGTGAGCCGGGCGGTTAATTCATCGCAAAAAAACAGTGCTTATGACCGTGATAACAAAGGCGTAGAAGCACTATTGCAACTGGGCGATACGCAAAACCCGGATGCCAATGACCAACATATTGTCAAGCTGGTGGATTGGGTGTTGCAGTTTGCCTTTGAACAGGGTGCCAGTGATATTCATCTGGAACCCCGTAAAGATACCGGCAAGGTGCGTTTCCGTATTGATGGGGTATTGCATACCATTTATAAAATGCCGGCCAATACCCTGACCGCCGTGATTTCGCGCATTAAAATTTTAGGCCGCATGAATGTGGCGGAAAAACGCAAACCGCAAGATGGCCGTTTAAAAACCCGTACGCCTAAAGGACAGGAAACTGAGTTACGTCTATCCACCTTGCCGACGGCCTTTGGCGAAAAAATGGTGATGCGTATTTTTGACCCGGAAGTGTTGGTACGCAGTTTTCAGCAGCTCGGTTTTGAAGGCGGGTTACTGAATGATTGGCAGGCTTTAACTGCACACAGTCATGGCATTATTTTAGTCACGGGTCCGACCGGTTCAGGCAAAACTACCACACTGTATTCGTCACTCAAACAGCTGGCGACTGAAGAAGTCAATGTTTGCACCATTGAAGATCCGATCGAGATGCTGGAACCGAGCTTTAACCAGATGCAGGTGAATCAGGGGATTGATTTAAGTTTTGCCGACGGTGTGCGTGCGCTGATGCGTCAAGACCCGGATATCATTATGGTCGGCGAGATTCGTGATCAGGATACCGCCAATATGGCGATTCAGGCCGCATTAACCGGTCACCTGGTGTTATCCACCTTGCATACCAATGATGCACCATCCAGTCTGACCCGACTGCATGATTTAGGGGTACAGCCCTTTTTAACTTCAGCCACGATTTTAGGTGTACTGGCACAGCGTCTGGTACGTAAACTTTGCCCGCATTGCAAACAGGAAACCTTTATTAATGAACAGGAATGGAAGCATTTAACCTTTGATTATGTACTGGAAATGCCAAACTTCGTATTTCAGGCGGTGGGTTGTGAAGAATGTCGCCATACCGGCTATAAAGGACGTGTCGGCATTTATGAGTTTATGCCTTTAAGCCTTGCGACCAAACAGCTGATTGGTGCAGATGCGACTTTAAACCAGCTCCGTGATCAGGCGAAAAAAGAAGGGATTGAGCCGTTACGTATCGCGGGGGCGCGCAAAGTGCTGGCAGGGATGACCACGCTGGAAGAGGTGTTACGCGTTGTTCCACTGAATTGAAATACTGTTTGAAAATGAAGCTATCTTAAGATTCACCTCATCTTGATTTGTTTTAATCATGCTATTGAAATGAGCAACAACTTAATGAGGGTTTGAGCATGAACATGATTTCTAAAATAGCTTTAATGACTGCTTTGGTCGGTGCAACAACATTCGCCGTGGCAAATACTACCGTAAATCAAGCTGCAATTGCACCACAAAAAGCCACTACGGTTAAACAGGCTTTAACTTTAAAAGATGACAGTAAGGTACAGCTTAAAGGCTATGTGGTAAAAGCAGTCGGGGATGAAAAATACCAGTTTCGTGATAATACCGGCACCATGACCGTCGAGATTGACGATGAGTTATGGCAAGGTAAACCCGTAAATGCCAAAATGCCAGTGACCATCATCGGTGAAGTTGACATCGATTACAAACCGGCTAAACGCGTTGAAATTGATGTGGATGCCATCCGTTTTTAAGTGATGCCATGATAGATCAAGATGTAAGAGATTCTTCCTGATTTCTCCCCAAAACCACATGCATGTCATGTGGTTTTTTTGCAATCATGTGGTTTAAAAAACTGTTATCTTAAACAAAAACATATCCAGACATGAGAACAAGACATGCGAATCTTACTGGCAGAGGATGATGCTTCCCAAGCAGAAAGCATCAAAACATGGTTGGAAATGGATGGCTACAATATTGACTGGGTGGAACGTGGCGATCATGCCATTTTAGCCATTGAACAGCATCAATATGACTGTATTCTGCTCGATCGTGGGCTACCCAAAGCCAGTGGCGATGACATTCTTAAAGCTCTACGTGCGCATCAGCAACAAACCCCTGTGATTTTTATTACCGCGCGGGACAGTATTCATGACCGTGTTGAAGGGCTGGATTTGGGTGCCAATGATTATCTGGTTAAGCCTTTTAGCCTGGAAGAACTTTCTGCGCGTGTACGTTCGCAATTACGCCAGCATCAAAGCAGTGCCGGACAATATCTGCGCTATGCAAATTTAGTCCTCGATCCACAGGCCAAAACGCTTATTCAGGATGGAAAGACCGTCAATTTAACCGCCAAAGAATTTCAGATTTTACATAAACTAATGCAAAAGCCGGAGCATGTAATTACCCGTGAACAGCTGGAAGAATCACTTTATGCTTGGGGTGATGAAATAGAAAGCAATGCCATAGAAGTGTTTATCTATCAATTGCGTAAAAAGATTGGCAGCCAGTATATTAAAACCATCCGTGGTTTGGGCTATCGCATGAGTCAGGGTTAGTATGTTAAAAGCCATTTCTCTACAAACCAGGTTAATCAAGACCTCATTATTCAGTTCCATATTGGCTGGGGTTTTGGCCTTGCTGCTTTTTGTGGGGATTTCCTTGTACCAGACCATGCAGGTACAAGACCAGATCATGGATGAAATTGCAGATATGCTGTTGATTTCAGATGTAAGTACGAGTTCAGGACAACAGGTCGATGAACTCAGTGATGAATTTGATATTCAATACCAGTTAAAAGATCAGCAACAGGTGCTGAGCGAATCAGAAAATTTCCATTTGGACCATCTGTCTTCAACGTTCAAAAATAATGTCGATGAAGGTTATGATCTGATTTGGCACGATCAGCAGTTGTGGCGTATCTACACCTCGCAAAATCCTGAACTGAATACTTCAGTATTGCTATTGCAGCCGATGGGAGAGCGCTTTAAAGCTTTGGCTCAAAATGTCATGGGCTATGGCCTGATTTTAATTGTGCTCTGGTTCATTCAGTGGCTGATTTTACATTTTGCCGTGAAACGCCAATTTAAAGTCATTCATCAACTGTCCAGAGAAATTTCAGCTAAAAGTGCGGATGATCTCGCACCGATTCAGCAGCAAGTACCCGAGTTAAAAGAATTACAGCCGATGGTATGGCAGCTGAACCAGTTATTACAGCGGCTTGAACAATCTCTGGTGGCAGAACAGCGTTTTACTGCAGATGCTTCGCATGAATTACGTTCGCCCTTATCGGCTATTCAAATGCGTTTGCAGGTACTGAAACGTAAATATCCGGAACTCGACCAAGACTTGGCGAGTATTCAAAATGATGTCAACCGTGGTACACAGGTGTTAGAAAACTTGCTGTTACTGGCACGACTGGACCCGGCCCATACGGGTCAACTGCCCAAGTCTGAAATGGATATGAACAGGGTGATCAATGAGGTCTTGCAAGCCTTACAGCCCTTTGCAGCCGAGAAAAATATTCAAATCCAGACACAATTCGCCGAAAATCTAGTGATTACTGGCAATGACAAACTCATTTTCAGTTGCCTGCGCAATCTGCTTGACAATGCCATCCGTTATGCTGGGCAAAATGGTCATGTATGGATTGAGATGCAGCACAAGCAATCATACATCAGCATCGTGATTGAAGATGATGGACAAGCTGTGACAGAAGATGTTTTAGAACGACTGGGTGAGCGCTTTTATCGGGCATTGGGTACCAAGACACAAGGTTCAGGACTGGGGCTGTCGATTTGTAAAAAGATTATTGAATTACATACCGGTGAAATTCATTTTTCTCGATCAGTACATGGTGGATTAAAAGTTGAGCTGCAATTTCCGGTGCATATCCAGCGTTAAAAAGCAGTATGTTTGCGATCATACTGCTTGTTTCCACGTTTATTATTGTTGAGTGAATTATTTTTATTTGGTCAGAATAAGACGATTGTTACGGGTTAAACGTAGACGGTATTCTTCTCCGGCATGCATAATCCTGATTTCTCGTCCCAGAGCAAACAGGTTGTTCGAGTGCAGCATGGGAAGTGAGTGAGCTGTATCGTTATTACGGGTAAATAGGCTAAATGGTGCGTTCATTCCGTCGATTCCGTGGTAGGTATTAAATTATTTAAATGATAATCATTATCAAATAATTCTGTCAATTAATTATTTAAGATTTTATAAAAAACTTAAATTTGCTTACACTCTGTAATATTTTCATGCCGAGGAACAGGGAATGTTTAAACCCATCATTGATGTTGCCATTGCAATTTTACTCCATCAGAACAATGTGCTGGTCGGCTGGCGTGAAGCGAAACAGCATCAGGGCAATAAACATGAATTTCCGGGAGGAAAAGTGGAGGAGGGTGAAACGCCTTTGGCGGCATGCCGCCGTGAAATTTATGAAGAAGTGGGAATTGGTCTGCATGAATGGCATGCCTTTGATGTGATTGTTCATGAATATGATGATGTAATCGTCAAGCTGCATTTATTTCATGCCGTTGTACCGACTGCTTTATTGAATGAAATTCAACAGCCGTGGAGCTGGTACAGCCGTGAAGAATTGTTGAATCTAAATTTCCCTAAAGCCAATTTAGCCATAATTCAGCGCCTGTATTGGCCCCATCAGATTAAAATTTCAGCGCAGCTGGATGATTTGGCACAGTTAAAACAGGATCAGTTGTTATATTGGCGTGTCGAGGGAACTCAGCAGCAGCTCACGGAACTGGCTAAGCGCAGTGTGGAGCATTTATCTCAGCTGATTGTCAATGTTGATATTTTTGAACAATTAAACTTGATTCAACAGCAAGCCATTTCCGCCATTCATTTAAAACAGCCACAACTGATGGCATTAAAGCCGGGTGATTTGCAGATCGGTAAACGTTACATTGCGGCATGTCATGATTTGGCTTCAATGCAACAGGCGCAAAACATCGGTTGTGATGCAATCTTGCTGAGTCCGGTTCTGCCTACAGCCACCCATCCAGAAGCTGTAGCATTGGGATGGGAACAGTTCAAGTGCTGGGTTTCACAGGTCGATATACCGGTTTTTGCCTTGGGCGGCATGCAGGCGGGTGATCTTGCCATTGCTAAAGAGCAGGGTGGCTATGGCATTGCCGGAATGAGATTTTTATAAAACAAAGACAGAGGATGTATTGAGACGATCGGTTCAATATCTCCTCAAGTTTATAAGCCTTGCAGGGCTTTTTGCGCTTGTTGAATGGTTTTTTGATCTTTTTGCTGTTGTGCAGCTTTTAAAATGACCTGCCAAAGCTGTTTCTTCATCGCATTGGTTTGTGCATAACTAAGCCCGCGTTGTGCCAAAGCTTGAGCATTTGCTGGCCGATTCTTTTTATTGGCAATCAGGGCCAGATACAAGAAGGTTTCAGCGGATTGCGGCGCAAGGCGTTGAGCTTGCAATGCCGCAGCTTCAGCTTCATTCCATTGCCCTTGCTTATAGGCGAGTTGAGTTTTTTGCATGAGCTTTTGAAATACAGGTAGCTGGCGGCCATCATCAAACTGCTGTTTGCTCTGTTGTTCAGGAACAATCACCTGCATCTTTTTACGTTGAATTTCTTCACGTTCATAAGGGGTAATGACCACGCCTGCAGGGGTTTTAATGTCCCGCTTTTCTGTCTGGGCAGGTTTTGGTGGCTGTTTGCTCTCGGGAGCAGGCAGGTTTTGACAGCCCGCCAAAGCGATCAAGCTCAGAATAATCAGCCCGTGTTTATGCCGTTTAGATTGCCTGTTCATGCTCAATTATCACCCTTAATTGTTATAACTACCGCTTGAAATGACCTGATTGGTAGAACCATCGTTCTGGGTTTCAGTCTCACTTTCACGAATATAGTTACCAATACTATCGTTTTGATCTACGGGTGTCTGATTGTTTTCAGTATTAGGTGTGTCAGCAGGTTCTACCTGATAATGCGGTATACCACAACCGGTGGCCTGACGTGGCATGTTACTGCGTAGTAAGGGAATGTACATCGCACCTTCACAGCCTTGTGCGGATAGATGACCCGTCGAACGATCAATCCATTGCCATTGCACACTGTCAGTTTGACGCAAGTTAACCGGTTTTTGACGCAACTGTTTCATGACATTAATCCAGACCGGAAGTGCACCTGAAGAACCGGTTAGACCAGTCACCTTGTTATTATCCAGACCCAGCCAGACTACGCTGAGATAATTGCCTGAATAGCCTGCAAACCATGAGTCACGGGTATCATTGGTGGTACCTGATTTGCCTGCCAGTTTCAAGTCGGCAGGGAAAGCGCTATAAGCGGCACGCCCCGTACCTGAGCTCATCACTTGTTGTAGGCCATAGTTTAAGATATAAGCTGCAGAAGCATCGATGGTTTGTTGTGGCGTCAGACCATAACGATCGAGCAGGCGTCCATTGGAATCGACCACTGAGCGAATGGACTTGATAGGATATTTGAAACCGCCGGTTGCAAAATTGCCGTAAATACTCATCACTTCCATCGGTGACATATCAATTGCACCCAGGAAGATCGACGGATAGTTTGGAATATTGGCAGTCACGCCAAATTTTTTCAGATGATTGCTAAAGGTGGAAATACCAAATTCCTGACCCAAACGTACTGCCGCGAGGTTATAGGAGTTTGCCAGGGCTTCCGACATTGGAATAACACCGTGTGCACCACCACTGTAATTCCTAGGCGTCCAGTTTTTACCTTCACTTAAGATGCTGATGGCACTATCTTCAATGGGACTGGCCCAATTATAGCGTCCAGACTCGATTGCACTTAAGTAAATGACCGGTTTAAGCAAGGAACCGACCTGACGTTTTGCATCCAGCGCACGGTTAAAGCCAGTAAAGTCCTGAGTCGAACCTAAAGCGGCAACCAGTTCGCCATTTTCAGGATGAGAGATTAAAACAGCACCTTGCAAATCTTTTAAACGTTGCGGGTTGGCATTGGCCAAATTGGAAACAGATGCTTTAAATGCTTCCTGTACCTTGGTTTGGGCAATCGGGTCCAGCGTGGTAAAGATTTTTAACCCTTGATTGGTCAGGTCGCCTTCCTGATATTCGGTGCGTAGCTGTCGACGTACAATATCCATGAAATCCGGGAAGCGGGCAGGTCCCAAAGTAGGTTTTGCAATGACATTTAATGGTCGTGCAACTTCTCGTTCATACTGTTCTTGGGTCAGATACCCCATCACCAGCATGTTGTGTAACACGATATCGCGACGTTTTTTTGCACCTTCCGGATTTTTCCATGGATTAAACAGGGACGGTCCTTGTACCAGACCGACTAAATAAGCCTGCTGGGCAATATTCAGTTCACGTAGCGGTAAGCCAAAATAAAACTGTGAAGCCAGACCATAGCCATTAATTGAATAATTGCCATTTTGCCCCAGATTCACTTCATTTAAATACGCTTCCAGAATTTCATCTTTGTCATAATGAAGCTCAATCAGCATGGCCATCAGCGCTTCATTGACTTTACGTTTTAAGGTTCTTTCCGGACTTAAATAGAAATTCTTCACCAGCTGCTGGGTCAGGGTAGAACCGCCCTGACGTTTGCCACCAGTGAGATTACTGACTACAGCACGCGCTGTACCACGAACCGATATGCCATGATGATGATAAAAATTACGGTCTTCTGTTGAGATCAGGGCTTCAATGAGCGGTTTAGGCACATTATTAAGCTTAATCAGCACACGGTCTTCATTATGTTGCGGATAAATTCCGCCAATCAGTAAGGGTTCTAAACGTGCAATGCCGGTAGAAGAAGGTTTGGTTGCACTGACTTCACCAATCTGATTATCATTAAAGGTAACTTTTAACACCTGCTCAGGTTCAACGCTGTCACCAAAGTCGAAGCCGCGGGTATGCACATAGATTGCATTACCGGAGCTTACATAATTGCCGGATTGGGCATAGCTATCAGAACTTTTATAGCCCAGCAGTTTGAGTTCCTGAGAGAAGTCTGTCTGGTTGACCGGCGCATTGCTATAAATTTCCAAAGGACGGGCAAAAACTTTTGCCGGAATGTCCCAGCGTTGACCTTCAAATTTATTGCGTACAATATTATCCATTCGGATTAAATAGATACTAAAAGCTAAGAAAATGCCAATGACTAATATTGAGAAAATAAGGGCCACTAAACCGATACCGCGTTCAGACTTCATCAATGATTATAAGATCCAAATAAATTGTGCTAATCATGCGAAGCTTTTCATTTTTTTGCAATAATTAATCTGTGAATGAAGAGAAAATATAACAATAAACCGCACAAAATATTTGTAATGAGTCTTTGATTTTATAAAAGATATTATTTTTAGTATTCAAACCGTATTTGCAAATAAATATGTTCATATTAAAGCAAGTGAACAGCACTATACCTCTCAGTTATTCTACTTAAAGCAATTTTGTAAACCGGGTGGCTTTTAGCATAAAAAATCAGGTTGATTATGGCTTTAAGTTCATGCAAGGCGAACAGATCTGAATTACTGGCTAAAATCAGGTTTAGTTTTTGAAATCACTGGATGGTCAATGCAATCTGAACTTAAAGCTTTTTAAAATGAACAGGGTTAATGCTATGATAGGCAGGAATCGTAGCGGAGCGATGACCTAGGTGCAAATTTCACATAAAACTTTTCGTAACATTGGACTAATAGGACGTCCAGATAAATCCTCCGTCGTGGAAACTTTAAGTCTTATTCATGACCATCTTTTAAGTTTGGGTTTACATCCTGTTTTTGATTCGGAAACAGCAGCCCTCGTCCCTTATAGCAATACGCAAACGGTAAGCCGCAGTTTACTGGGTGAAGTGGTGGATTTGGTCATTGTGGTCGGTGGTGACGGTTCTTTGCTGCATGCCGCACGAGCCCTGGTCAGACATAATACCCCTGTCATTGGGGTCAACCGTGGGCGTTTGGGCTTTTTAACCGATATCAAGCCGACTGAGGTTATTTTTAAGCTGGATCAGGTGCTTAAAGGCGAATTTCAGCTCGACCGCCGTTTCTTGCTGGAAATGGAAATCCGCTCCAAAGGTGAAAGCATTTATGATGCGATTGCCTTGAATGATGTGGTTTTACATTCCGGCAAGTCGGTTCATATGATTGACTTTGAACTGAATATTGACGGTCAATATGTCTATCGTCAGCATAGTGACGGTTTGATTGTTTCGACGCCTACCGGCTCTACCGCTTATGCACTTTCTGGTGGTGGACCGATTGTCCATCCGAGTATGGATGCCATCTCTTTGGTGCCGATGCACCCGCATACTTTGTCTTCACGCCCGATTGTGGTCGGTGGACATAGTGAAATTAAGATTATCATTCGTGAAAACCGTGTTTTACCGATGGTCAGTGCCGATGGTCAACACAGCGTTTCACTCAGTGTCGGGGATAGTTTGCATATCCGCAAACATCCATTTAAATTGAATTTACTTCATCCACCCGGTTATGATTTTTATATTGCTTGTCGTACCAAGCTGGGCTGGAACCAAGATTTTGACTCTTTACAACAGCAGGATTAAATGATGAATATTGAACAAATGCTGGCCGTACTCGATCCTGAAATTGTTGCGCGTTTAAAGACAGCAGTGGAAATTGGTAAATGGCCGAATGGCGTAGCACTTACTCAAGAGCAGCGTCAAATCTGTATGCAAGCGGTTTATGCTTGGGAAATAAAAAATTTACCTGAGACTGAACGCAGTGGCTATATTGACCGCGGTACCAAAGAAGAAGATGAACACTGCGATTCACATGACCCGCAGCAAGACGAAGAATTCAAGCCGATTCGTTTTGTTTAAATATTTATTTGTAATAAAAAAGACACTGCGGTGTCTTTTTTATATTTTAATTTTTTGAAAGGCGCGATTGTATCTTCCCGATAAACCTCAATTTATAGAAGCTCATTCTGTTACTTTGGATAAGCCCAAAGTAACCAAAGGCATTGCCATTCGCAAAACTCGATTAATAGTGTCATGGGATGAATGTTTCGCAGAACCATTTTTATCAAATGAAGTCCTGCCTCGAACAGTTGCGAATGGCTTTGTCACGTATCCAATACTCTGCATCAAATTAGATTTTAGACTTACGATTTAGCCATAGCTCTTTTGCTTTTAATATCGCCTCTTCATAAGAAGCACAAGCTCCCATCGTGTATAAAGCAATTGCCATGGTTTCAGTGACAGCAATTTCGCCATATTCATGATCTTGCTTGCCTTCCCAAACCGCTTTAAAAACTGCTAAATCCAGTTCTTCTTCAACAGGACTACGGTTTTCAGTTAATTTCGGTAATTCATGTTCGTACAGCTCGCCATTTTTAATCCCACAGATTAAGGTTTTAGCATCCGGATTCCGTTCAAATTCACCACCTTCGCCTTTAATCACTGCACTATTTTGATAGCCCAGTTTAAATGCGGCCTGCTGGTGTGAAGTACGATAAGCCGGATGGAAAATAGCCTGCACTGTAGCTTTGGCATTAAAAGGATTAATTAAACGGGCTAAAGTATGAATAGGTGAGCGCAAGCCCATCACATTACGTAAAGAAATTAGATCGCTCAAAATAGGTGAAATTGCTGCTAAGGGCATATAAGCAAAATTGCGTTGTTGCAACTGCTGTTCCACCTCGCTGTCATTCTGGCAAATTGGATAACCAAGATATTCCAGAACCTGTTCGGTATAAAGGCGGTTAATGGTATGTCCAGAGGCGCCATGCATCACGACTTTATAGTCGTGTTGTGCCAGGGTCAGCGCTGCCAATAAGAACCAGGGATAATGTTTGCGTTTGCCAGCATAAGATGACCAGTCCAAATCCACATCTAAAGCTTTGAAACTGAGCTGATCACGGGTGGCTTGTACAAAACCGGCCAGTTCATCGACAGACTCTTCTTTAACACGCAGTAGCATGAGGAAAGCCCCCAGTTGAACATCCAAAACCTCATTTTTTAGGATCATGGTGAATGCCTGATAGGCTTCGTCAAAAGTCAGCGAACGGGCACCGTTTTTTCCTTTGCCTATAATACGGACATATTGTGCGAAAGGATGTTCAGCATCTTTGTAGATATTTCTTTTGGTTTGCATAAGGAGTATTTCTTGGCAAAGGAAAATAGGATGGATAATAGTTTATAAAGATAAGGTAAATATTTCAGCCTAATTTAAATAAAAGTAACTTTAGTTATTTCGACTAATGTCTAATGAGTAGCGATGGTATTTTAAACAAACTTAACAATATAGACCGCATCAACAAATAAAAATTAGGTAAAATTTAACATTAGGTAAAATTATGTAGATTTGCTTATCAGCATGTGTGACCGAATAGGTGGATTTTTTATAAATTCAATTCATTCATGATGATAAGTTTATGATTTTTTTATATCCCAGTATTTGAGCTTACTCAATACTTTTTGTATGTTCTTTTGTGATGAATACAAAAGGATTAAAGGCTGTGTATTCGTAAGAATAGGCAAAAACTGAATATTTCTAGTGCTGGAAATATCTAAAGAAGTAATGTTATGGCTAAAAAACCAATTTATAAGTCACTGTATTTTCAGGTGATTGTTGCCATCATTTTAGGTGTTATTGTTGGGCATTTTTACCCAAGTTCATCTGTAATCGTTGACGGCGTTAAGCAAAGTGTTCCAGGCTTGGGCGAGCAATTAAAACCATTAGGTGATGCTTTCATTAAGCTCATTAAAATGATTATTGCACCGGTGATTTTCTGTACTGTGGTTAGTGGTATCGCAGGTATGGAAAGCATGAAATCTGTGGGTAAAACCGGTGGTATCGCGCTGCTTTATTTTGAGGTTGTCTCAACACTGGCATTAATTATCGGTTTGCTGGTGATCAATATTGCAAAACCGGGTGTAGGGATGAACATTGATCCTGCATCTTTAGATACTTCAGGTATCGCCAAGTATGTGGAATCCGGTGCTTCACAATCGACCGTTGATTTCTTTATGAACATCATCCCGAATACGGTGGTGGGTGCCTTTGCCGAAGGTGAAATTCTTCAAGTCCTTTTATTTGCATTGCTGTTTGGTTTTGCATTACATAAATTGGGTGATGCAGGTAAACCGGTCCTTAAATTCATCGATCAAATTTCGCATGTATTCTTCAATATCGTAAACATGATCATGAAACTTGCGCCTATCGGTGCGTTCGGTGCGATGGCATTTACGATTGGTAAATATGGTATTGGTTCACTTGCTCAGTTAGCTCAACTCATCATCTGTTTCTATATTACCTGTTTGCTGTTTATCTTCATTGTATTGGGCAGTATCGCGCGTTTCAGCGGTTTCAGTATTGTGAAATTGATTCGTATGATTCGTGAAGAACTCCTGATTGTCCTGGGTACATCATCTTCTGAATCCGTACTTCCACGCATGTTGAAAAAACTGGAAATTGTCGGGTGTGAAAAGTCAGTTGTGGGTCTGGTGATTCCTACCGGTTATTCATTTAACCTGGATGGTACTTCAATCTATTTAACCATGGCTGCAATCTTCATTGCACAGGCAACTAATACTCAGCTTGATTTAGCACATGAAATTACACTTTTAGCGGTGTTGTTGATCTCTTCTAAAGGTGCGGCAGGTGTAACAGGTTCTGGTTTTATTGTCATGGCGGCAACATTGTCTGCTGTAGGAAATATCCCTGTAGCAGGTCTTGCATTGATTCTGGGTATTGACCGTTTCATGTCTGAAGCACGTGCCTTGACGAATCTTGTGGGTAACTCATTGGCGACCATTGTCGTTGCAAAATGGGTCGATCAATTAGATACAGTTAAATTAAATGAAGCATTAAACAATCCTGAAATGGTTGACCAAAAAATGCAAGAAGAAGAGACTCAAGCACACGCTTAATCGATGCAGATTTAAAAAGGAAGCTACGGCTTCCTTTTTTATTGACCCTAAGGTCATAAAATATAAAGCCTATACGGCATGACAGATATCTATAAAGTAGATAGCATGAGAAAGGGACAGAACTACAACAACTCAATATAAGGATGCTGTATGTTGGCTTATGATGCTGATTTAGAATTATTCCGCGACAATTTCAAACGCTTTATGAATGAGCATATTGCTCCACATTATGAACAATGGGAACAGGAAGGCATTATGCCGCGTTCAGTCTGGAACTTGCTGGGTGAAAACGGTTTCCTGTGCGTGGATGTTCCTGAAGAATATGGCGGTTATGACGTGCCAACCCATTATTCACTGATGCTGGTAGAAGAATCTGCACGTGCCGGATTTAGCGCACTATCCACCGGTATTTCCTGCCACTCTGAAATAGCAGCACCTTATATTTTGCATATTGGGACAGAAGAACAAAAGCAGTACTGGTTACCCAAAATGGTGACGGGTGAAGTGGTAGGGGCGATTGGCATGACGGAGCCGGGTGCCGGTTCCGATTTGCAGGCCATGCGTACCAATGCCATCCTGCAGGAAGATCACTATCTGCTCAATGGTTCCAAAACTTTTATCTCGAATGGTCAACATGCTGACCTTGTGGTACTGGCGGCTAAAACTGATCCGCAAGCCCGGGCAAAAGGCGTGTCTTTATTGCTTTTAGATACACACCTGGAAGGTTTTAAAAAGGGCACCAACCTCAACAAGATTGGTTTGCATTCACAAGATACTTCAGAACTGTTCTTCGATAATATCAAGGTGCCTAAAGATCAGCTGCTGGGTCAGCCAGGACAAGGTTTTGCCTATTTAATGCAGGAATTACCACGTGAGCGCACCGCGATTGCTGCAACAGCCATTGGTGCTATTCGTGGTTCAATTGATGTCACCATTGCTTATGTCAAAGAACGACAAGCCTTTGGTCAGCCAATTAGCCAGTTCCAGAATACCCGTTTTGTTTTGGCTCAGGCGAAAATTGAGGAACAGGCGACTGCTGCTTTTTATAACCAGAACGTTGAGTTATATATGCAGGGTAAACTGGATGTGGAAACGGCAGCAGCTTTAAAAAGTTTCGCAACCGACATGCAGATGAAAATAGCGGATAAGCTGTTACAGCTGTTTGGTGGCTATGGCTATATGACAGAATATCCAATTTCACGTTTCTTTGTGGATGCCCGTATTCAGCGAATTTACGGCGGAACCAATGAAATTATGAAAGAGATTGTAGCACGTAGCTTATTGGGGCGTTAATTCATGAATAAGACGCTACAATAAAAAAAGAGCTGAATAAATAGAGAGGCACCCTAAAAGCTGGACACCAGGTCTGACTTTGCAGGGTGCTTTTTATTGATTCAAAACCATTAAGCTTTCTTCTATAAACGCAGGTAAATCATCAGGAGAGCGTGATGAGATATACAGATTATTATCGTTGACCACACCAACATCATAATAGACTGCGCCGGCATTAATCAGATCCTTGGCAACCGTTTTAATGGTGGTCATTAAGCGGCCTTTGACGACTTTGGCTGTAATCAGTAACTGCGGACCATAACAAATGCTCAAAATGGGTTTTTCTGCATGGGCAAATTTACGCACAAAATCCACGAAGCGGTCATCGCCACGGAGCCGGTCTGGAGAATAACCGCCAGGAATGAGCAAAGCATCAAAATCATGCACGGTGACATCATCTATACTTTGGTCAATGGTGACGGCTGATTTTCGCTTATGACCATAGACAATATTGCCTGCTTTGTTTTCAATATTTAAAATACTATGCCGTGCTGCACGAAAGGCTTGCACAGGTTCAGAATATTCGACATCTTCAAAATCATGGGTCACTAGCACGGCGATTCTTTTGGACATTATTTTTCTCCGAATTGCTTTGTTCACAGACTATAAATTAAACATTAAACTTTTGTGATGGAGTTTGGTAAAGGACTCTTGCATCTGTAAAATATCTGTAAGTTTACCTGGGTGAGTGTTTTCAAGCATTTGTAAATATTAAAAAATTAAACTAAAAACTTTTGTTTCTACATGTGTCAAATGGTCAGCATGCAAAATTTTTCCGATGATTGATTTTGTTAATTATTTCAAAATGGCTGTGGATTTTTTGACTTTGTATGCGGTCAGATGGGCGTGATTGCGTTTTGTGATGTTATTCATTGCGAGATGAAAAGCTATCCTAGCTATCCAGGTTTGAAGTGACTCCTGAATGTGTTGATCTACAATACCGATCACTGTTGCTTGCAGAACTTGAAGATATTCGACCAGAATCGCTTAATCGAATCTTTGAAAATAAGGAAAATGGCTAAAAATAATTCAGTATTAAGTGTTTTTAACGATGAGCTTATTTGCAAATACCAATAAATTTATTTAGTGAAATGACATAAAATTGCGAGCCAGATTGCTGAATTACAGATGTATAGCCGTGGTGTCTTTTTTAGCGAATTGGCAAAAGCTCAGCAATTTAAAATACTCCGGGCAAAAACATCAGCAATAAAATTGCTGATTAAATCAACTGTATGTTTTTAAGACTGAATCAATCAAAGTCTTATTGCGTAACATTTGAAAGCTAACTATTGTTATACTGTTTGCATAACGTTTTTGAAGGGCAACATAACAATGATCAACGACGATCAAAACACATCGACTTCTCTTGATCTGGCTCAAATCCGTCAGGATATTGATTCTGTAGACCAACAGATTCAACAGCTTATCAATAAAAGAGCAAAACTGGCTGAAGCTGTCGCAAAAGCAAAATTTGCTGCTGAAGAGAATCCATTGTTTTACCGTCCTGAACGTGAAGCACAAGTTTTACGTAATGTTATGCAGCGTAATGAAGGCCCGTTGTCTGACGTCACCATGGCGCGTTTATTCCGTGAAATCATGTCTGCGTGTCTGGCACTGGAAGCACCACAAAGTATTGCATTTCTAGGGCCTGTGGGTACTTATACCCATTCAGCAGTACTGAAACATTTTGGTCAGGATGCCATTGTCCGTCCACTGCCTACCATTGATGAAGTGTTCCGTGAAGTCGAAGCGGGTAGTGCGCATTATGGTCTGGTGCCGGTCGAAAACTCATCTGAAGGCGTGGTGAACCATACTTTAGACTGTTTTAAATCTTCACACTTAAACGTGATTGGTGAAGTGGAACTGCGTATTCATCACCAGTTCCTGGTGTCATCGAATACCCGTAAAGACAGCATTAAACAGATTTATGCCCATCAGCAAACCTTGGCACAATGTCGTAAATGGTTAGATGCCCATTATCCAGGCGTGGAACGTGTTGCCTTAAGTTCTAATGCCGAAGCGGCACGCCGTATTCGCAATGAATGGCATTCCGCAGCGATTGCGTCAGAAGTGGCTGCCAATATTTATGACCTGGAAATCCTGCACAGCAATATTGAAGATAATCCGGAAAATACCACTCGTTTCTTGGTAATTGGTCGTGAAAAAGTACCGCCAAGTGGCAATGATAAAACTTCATTATTAATTTCAGCGCATGACCGTGCCGGTGCATTACTGGAAATTCTGGCACCCTTTGCCAAACACAACATCAGTCTAACCAGTATTGAAACCCGTCCTGCATTGCCTGAAAAATGGGCCTATGTATTCTTTATTGATCTGGAAGGCCATATCGAGCAAGAAAATGTCAAAGCGGCAATTGAAGAAATTCGTCCTTTGGTCAAAGAAGTTCGCGTATTGGGTTCATATCCGATCGCAGTTTTATAAATCACTCTGGTGATCGGCTTGATTTTTTAATTTTAGGCTGATTCCTTTTATCACTTGAAATAGCGGAAGAGTAACATGTCGTTTGTCCCTGCCAATGAAGGCATCTCAAAGTTAAAGCCTTATCAACCAGGTAAACCTATTAGTGAACTTGAGCGTGAGTTAGGGATTACTGATATTGTCAAATTAGCCTCAAACGAAAATCCGTTGGGCTGTTCTGATAAAGTCAAACAGGCTGTAGCAGCTGAACTGGCAGAAATTGGTCGCTATCCGGATGGTGGCGGTTTTATCTTGAAAGACCAGATTCAGGCACAATTTGGTGTAACTGCTGACCGTATTACTTTAGGTAATGGGTCAAACGACTTGCTGGAAATGTTTGCCCGCGCATTCGTTTCAGAGAAAGACTCGGTAATTTATAGCCAGCATGCTTTTGCCGTATATGCTTTGGTGACTCAAGCGATTAATGCAGAAGCGATTGAAGTGCCGGCCAAAGGTTTTGCTCACGATCTGGATGCCATGGCAGCAGCAATTAAAGACAATACCAAACTGATCTTTATTGCCAATCCAAATAACCCGACGGGAACCTGGTTTGAAGAAGCCGAATTTGAAGCTTTCATGCAAAAAGTTCCGGGAAATGTCATTGTTGTTCTGGACGAAGCTTATGTGGAATATTTCCCGGAAAACTTCAACAGCCTGAAATTTCTGGAGCAGTATCCAAACCTGATTGTCAGCCGTACCTTGTCTAAATGTTATGGTCTGGCTGCACTGCGTGTTGGTTTTGCCTTGGCATCGCCAGAAGTAACAGATTACCTGAACCGTATTCGTCAGCCATTTAACGTCAATCATCTTGCCATGGTTGCTGCGGTTGCTGCACTCAAGGATGAAGACTTTATCGAGCAATCGCGTGAAGTGAACAAGGCGGGTATGGCACAGCTCGAAGCTGGTTTTAAAGCTTTGGGGCTGAACTATGTACCTTCTCGTGCCAACTTTATTTTGGTCGATGTACAGGCTGATCCAGCACAAACGTTCAATGCCTTGTTAAAAGAAGGCGTAATTGTACGTCCTGTGGGTATTGCAAATCATCTGCGTGTATCGATTGGTACTGAAGCGGAAAATGCCAAATTCCTGACAGCACTGGCGAAAGTACTCGATTTAGCTCCTGATGCGGTAGAGGAAAAAGCCTAAGCCATGTCTCAGCCACTGTTTGAAAAAGTTGCCTTTATTGGACTTGGGCTGATTGGCTCAAGTCTGGCTCGTGTCATCATTGCTGAAAAACTGGCAAAGCAAATTGTTGCCTCAACGCGTTCGCAAAAAACGTTGGATGATGCAAAAGCGCTTGGACTGATTCAAGAGGGCTATAGCAATCCCGTAGATGCGGTGCAAGGTGCAGATCTGGTGGTTTTGGCTTTACCTGTGCGGGCAACGCAAAAGGTGTTAGAAACCATCAAGCCTTATCTGTCAGAGAACACCATCATTACCGATGTGGGCAGTACCAAAGGCAATGTGGTGGATGCAGCCAAAGCCGTATATGGTGAAAACCTGCCGGCAGGTTTTGTTCCGGGTCATCCGATTGCGGGTGCGGAACATACTGGCGTGCATGCAGGTAAGGTTGATTTGTTTGCCAATCATAAAGTCATTTTGACGCCATTACCAAGCAGTGCTGACTGGGCTGTGGATAAACTGGTTCAACTGTGGCAAGCTGCCAAGGCAGAAGTGATTTGTATGGATGTGGACAAGCACGATGAAGTGCTGGCCCATACCAGTCATCTTCCGCATTTAATGGCCTTTAACCTGGTTGAGCAACTGGCCAACCGGGAAGATAATCTGGATATTTTTCGTTATGCCGCTGGGGGCTTTCGTGATTTTTCCCGAATCGCGGCGAGTGACCCGCAAATGTGGCATGACATCTTTTTTGCCAATAAAAAAGCAATTTTAAATGCAGTGGATGGCTTTGAGCAGCAACTGGCTCAAATTCGCAAACTCATTGAAGATGAAAATTCCAAGGCATTGATTGGACTGTTGGAGCATGCACAAGCTGCGCGACAACACTTCAATCATATGCTCGCTAAAAAACCTTTGATGGAGAACGATAACGTGACACAACAATTTACCATTTTGCCGGGTGATAAGACATTTAAAGGTAAATTTACCGTGCCAGGTGACAAATCTGTGTCACACCGCTCCATCATGTTTGGTGCGATTGCTGAAGGAACCACACATGTTAGCGGGTTCCTTGAAGGTGAAGATGCATTGGCAACACTTCAAGCATTCCGTGATATGGGCGTGAGTATTGAAGGGCCTAAAAATGGTGACGTGACTATTCATGGCGTAGGTATGCATGGCCTAAAATCCCCTGCAAGTGCCTTATACATGGGCAACTCGGGTACTTCCATGCGCCTGCTTTCCGGTATGCTCTGTGCACAGAAGTTTGATTCAGTCATGACTGGTGATGCATCCTTGTCAAAGCGTCCAATGGAACGTATTGCTAAACCGTTACGTGAAATGGGAGCACAGATTCAGACTACAGGTGAGCGTGGTACACCGCCCGTTTCCATTACCGGCAATCAAAAGCTTAAAGGTATTCATTACGACTTACCAATGGCTTCGGCTCAGGTGAAATCAGGGATTTTACTGGCGGGCCTTTGGGCAGAAGGGGAAACATCGGTGACTGAACCGGAACCGACCCGTGACCATTCCGAACGTATGCTGCGTGCCTTTGGTTATGAAGTAAAAACTGAGGGTAACCGTATTTCCCTGCAAGGTGGCGGTAAATTGGTCGGTACTGATATTCAGGTTCCATCTGATATTTCATCCGCTGCATTCTTTATGGTGGGTGCTGCCATTACTGAAGGTTCCGATGTCACTTTGGAAGCGGTAGGGATTAACCCGACCCGTACCGGTGTCATTGAAATCCTGAAACAGATGGGTGCAGATTTGACTGTTGAAAACGAACGTATCGCAGGCGGTGAACCGATTGCAGACATTCGTATTCGCGGCACGCGCACCTTAAAAGGTATTCATATGCCGGAAGATCAGGTGCCATTGGCCATTGATGAATTCCCAGCTTTATTTATTGCTGCAGCTTGTGCTGAAGGTCAAACCATTTTGACTGGTGCTGCCGAGCTTCGGGTAAAAGAATCTGACCGTATTCAGGTAATGGCAGATGGCTTGCAGACTATGGGCATTGACTGTACGCCAACCGATGATGGCATCATCATTGAAGGTAAGGGCAAGTCTGGTGACTGGTCTGCAATTTTCACAGGTGGTGAAATTGAATCGCATCATGACCACCGTATTGCCATGAGTTTTTCCATGGCGGGCTTGCGTACTTCCGGCGAAATTAAAATTATTGGCACCGAAACTGTAGCAACCAGTTTCCCAACTTTCACTGAGTTGGCCAATCAAGCTGGTTTAGCCATTCAAGTCAGTGAATAATTAGTCTAATTTTGTATATTTGTTAAACAACAGCCAAGCTTTCGCTTGGCTGTTTTGTTTTTATTGCTTATGCTAAAACCATACAACAATAATGTCTTTGGATACACAGATGAGAAAATTAGAATTTACTGCAAACTGTGAAAAGCATAATCATGTGTCACAGCAAACGAATGACTGCCATGTGACTCAGGAATATGTTGCAGATTTATTGTCTAAAGAACTCGGTCAATACGGTTTCCAGACCTTGTCGCAAAGTGGTGATCAGGTTGCGGTAAGTGTAGACAATCAATCTTTGCCATTATCTGTCACCTGCCAGAGTCGTGATGCAGAAGGGCACCTGGTCTGCGAGATTACTTCTTACCCAGCTGAAGATCAGGACTGGCTAGATCGTATTACGGAACAAAGTTTATTGAATCAATTGGCCCAAGCAGTAGAAAATACCTTAAAAGAAGACGAATCTTTTAGTGGTTTTACATGGAAAGGTTAAATATTTATTTTGACCCCATGAGTAAACCAAGAGGAGGGCTTAGCCTCCTCTTTTTATTTGCAGCCATGTATAAACCATATATAAAATAGATGCTCTATACTGCTGTCAGCTTATTCGTCTACAAGAAAGCGGGAGATAGCAACGCGTAATTGCTTTAAATATCCAGTAAAGAAATGATTTGCACCGGGTAAGATGGTGAGTAAATGGCGTTGCGGTTTGGCCCATTCAATTAAGTCGGACAACAAGGTTACTTCGTCAGCTTCACCATGCAGGAACAGAATATCACCTTTAATGTGTGGTGTAACATAATGACGTACACCTGCAACTGTTGCAGTCGGTAGTCCACATAAAATCAATTGTTTGGGTTTAATTTCATCGGGCAATACATGAAAACACTTTGCCATGACATGGGCACCAAAACTAAAGCCTGCTGCATAAAAAGGCAAATTGATATGCTTACAGCGAATCTGTTGAATAATTTCTAGAATATCATCCGTTTCGCCATGGCCTTTATCGTGCTCACCCGTACTTTGGCCAGAGCCTCGGAAACTTGGACGATAGACAATACAGCTGCGTTCAAGAAACATCTGAGCAAGCAGAACTGGAACTTTATGCTGCGGAGTGCCGCCTTGTAGGGGGTGAGGATGACATACCAGCGCAAATCCTTTCACTTCACCCTGTGGATAATCAACAAAAACTTCCAGTTGACCTGCAGGACCTTGAATGAAAATTTGCTCGGACATGTAATAACCGACTCATGACAGAAGAGAGGGCTATTTTAGCGTTAAGACCCAGTAAAAACACAGATTGGCAATAAGACAATGCTACTGTTATAGTCTGTTTAATTGTTTTTTGACCAGGTTATTCATGCTCGCCTTAATTTCTCCAGCCAAGACTTTAGATTACGAATCTGCACTTCCAACCGATGCACATACACTGCCAAGATTACTAGAACATTCACAAGAACTTGTAAATGTGAGTCGTAAGCTTTCTGCAGCAGATATCGCCAATTTAATGAGCGTGAGTGAAAAAATTGCCAAGTTGAATGTCGAGCGTTTTAATGATTGGCAGCCAGAGCTGAGCTTTTCTAATGCGCGTCAGGCTTTATTTGCCTTTAAAGGGGATGTGTATACCGGACTGGATGCTTATGCGCTGAATGATCAGCATATTGCCTATGCACAGCAGCATTTGCGTATGTTGTCTGGACTGTATGGTTTGTTGCGTCCTCTAGATTTAATGATGCCCTATCGCCTAGAAATGGGAACCAAGCTCAAAAATCCACGTGGTCATCATCTTTATGATTTTTGGGACAATATCATTACTGATTTGATTAACCAGGATTTAGCCGAGGTGCACTCAGAACTATTGGTGAATCTTGCTTCGGATGAATATTATAAATCGGTCAAACCAGGCAAAATTAAAGCCGAGATCATTAAGCCGGTTTTTCTGGATCAGAAAAACGGCAAATATAAGGTGATTAGCTTCTATGCAAAAAAAGCACGCGGATTAATGGCACGTTTTATCATTGAAAATCAAGCAGAACGTGCTGAGGACTTAAAATCATTTAATCTGGATGGTTACTATTTTGATGCAGAGAGTTCGCTACAAGGTGAGCTGGTCTTTAAACGCGACGAGCAGCAAGCTGCTTAAATGAGAGTAACAAGGTAAAAATCCCGATAAATTTCGGGATTTTTATTGCGAAAAAATAAACAGGATTTTGAAATATTTTATCATTATATTTTAATTCATGTTTGTTAACATCATGATGAATTGTTGAACAATAAAATTTTATGATGAAAAGATTATTAGTTCCAACCTTTATTTTTGCAGTGGTTTTACTGGGGTACGGGGTTTATCGCGACAGTCAAATGAAAAAAAGACAGGAAATGGATCAACTGATTCAGGATGCGCATCAATCTTTGAAGGCTGTAGAAGCAAATCCAAATAATAGGGTGGTAGAGCAGAGTGAAACTTCGGATCCCCATTTTGCAGCGCCCTTGCATGTGAAATCCAGCAAGTTTTAACGCCTGGGTTTTTACTATATGTTTTAAATATATTGTTAAGTTATTTAAATTTAATTAAAAATAAATTTTAGAAACAATAAAAAGCATTGTGTTATAATTTACCAAGATCTGAATTCTTATATTTACATTGTAAGTGTTTGACTTTCTATCTCAGGAGGCTGCATAAAAGTTATGCGGCTTTTTTGTTTATGGTTTTTGTTATCCGGTTGTTTTGTCGTCTACGAAACATTGTAGAAAATATTTGTTTTTAATGAAAATATTGGCATATTGATTGCTTGGACATCTATAAACTTAATGGTGATTTGAGAAACGGATCATTAATTTTATAGCGTGCTGATAGCATAAAGTTTACTTACAGGGGTAAAGTCATGACGACTCCTAATCCATCTTCAGAGAATATGCTAGAACGCTTATTTAAGCTCAGTGAAAACAAAACCAGTTTTCGCACAGAAGTTCTTGCAGGTGTAACCACTTTCTTAACCATGTGTTACATCATTATTGTCAATCCAATGATTTTATCCGAAACTGGGATGGATCATGGGGCTGTTTTTGTTGCAACCTGTCTTGCAGCTGCAATTGGCTGTCTGGTGATGGGGCTTGTTGCAAATTATCCGATCGCGCTTGCACCGGGTATGGGGCTGAATGCCTACTTTACCTATTCGGTGTGTATGGGCATGGGGATACCTTGGCAAACGGCACTGGCTGCCGTGTTTGTTTCAGGGCTGGTGTTTATTGCCATCAGTATGTTTAAAATCCGTGAAGCGATTGTCAATGCCATTCCTATGTCGCTGAAATTTGCGATTGGCGGCGGCATTGGCTTGTTCCTTGCACTGATTGCATTAAAAAATTCAGGCATTATTGTCGATAATCCGGCTACCCTTGTAGGCTTGGGTGACTTGAAACAACCGACAGTATTGCTGACCTTGCTGGGTTTCCTGATGATTGTGGTGATGCATCACTTTAAAGTCCGTGGTGCCATCATTATCAGTATCCTGGTGATTACCGCGATTGCTACAGCAATGGGGCTGAACGAATTTAAAGGTGTTGTAGGAGCCATTCCATCGATTGCTCCAACCTTCCTGCAAATGGATTTTGAAGGCCTGTTCACGGCCAGTCTAGTTGGGGTCATCTTTGTATTTTTCCTGGTGGATTTATTTGACTCGACGGGTACCTTGGTGGGGGTTTCACATCGTGCCGGCCTGTTAAAAGATGGCAAATTACCACGTTTGAAAAAAGCACTCTTTGCTGACTCGACTGCGATTGTAGCGGGTGCAGCATTGGGTACTTCCTCTACAACACCTTATATTGAATCGTCTGCGGGGGTTGCTGCAGGTGGTCGTACAGGTTTGACCGCTGTGGTTGTTGCCGTGTTGTTTGTGCTGTGCTTATTCCTGGCTCCTTTGGCGCAATCGGTTCCAGGTTTTGCTACTGCACCTGCATTATTATTTGTAGGTGTGTTAATGATTCAAGGGATCGTCAACATTGAATGGGATGATATCACTGAAGCCGTTCCTGCATTTTTAACCATCGTATGCATGCCATTTACCTATTCAATTGCCGACGGTATTGCAATGGGCTTTATTAGCTACGCATTAATCAAGCTGCTGACTGGGCAAGCGAAAACTGTACCTTATATGGTCTGGATTGTTGCGGCTCTTTGGGCATTGAAATTTGCTGTATTTGGCGGCTAATTCACCCCATTCAGAATAGGGTGTAAACTCGGTTTGCACCCTTTTTTATTTTTGAAAAATTTTATAAGGATAAGATATGAATCAACTTGAGCTTATTCAAGCCATGCCAAAGGCAGAGTTACACGTCCATATTGAAGGGACTTTTGAGCCTGAGCTGATGTTCGCGATTGCTCAACGCAATCATATTGATATTCCGTATAAATCTGTTGAGGAAGTAAAACAGGCGTATAACTTCCATAATCTACAGTCATTTTTAGACATCTATTATGCGGGTGCCAATGTCCTGATTCATGAACAGGACTTCTATGATCTGGCCTGGGCATATTTTGAAAAATGCGCTGCAGATAAAGTTGTGCATACTGAAATGTTCTTCGATCCGCAAACCCATACCGATCGTGGTATTACTTTTGCAACGGTGATTAAGGGTTTAAAACGTGCCTGTGATGATGCGCAAAGCAAATTAGGCATTAGCTCGCATTTAATTATGTGTTTCTTGCGTCATTTAAGTGAAGAAGCGGCATTTGAAACTTTAGAACAGGCTATGCCGTTTAAAGATCAAATCATTGCTGTCGGTCTGGATTCAAGCGAAGTGGGGCATCCACCATCTAAGTTTGAACGGGTATTTGCCAAAGCGCGTGAAGCAGGCTTTTTAGTGGTGGCACATGCAGGCGAGGAGGGGCCGGCAGAATATGTATGGGAAGCTTTGGATTTGCTTAAAGTGAACCGAGTGGATCATGGTGTACGTTCTGAAGAAGATCCGAAACTGATGCAGCGTTTGATTGCAGATAAAATGCCTTTAACCGTGTGTCCTTTAAGTAATTTAAAACTCTGTGTGGTTGATGATATGGCGCAGCATAATATCCGCCGTTTACTGCAACATGGCCTACATGTGACGGTCAATTCAGATGATCCATCCTATTTTGGTGGTTATATGAATGATAATTTCATTGCAATTACAAAAGCTTTAGACCTGTCAAATGATGAGCTAAAGCAATTGGCGAAAAATTCGTTTGAAGCTTCATTTATCTCTGATGCTGAAAAGCAAAAATTGTCACAACAGATTGATTCTTTGGTGTAATCCATTCCTTTGAAAAATGCTTTTGGATTGGGCAGATTGATATATTGATCTGCTCAATCATTACTGGTTAAAAATTAGGTTTTATTTTGAAAAAGAGTCTATGCTGGATAGCTGCTATTGCTTTGTTGGTTGGTTCTGTATCAGTTTTTGCGACCGATAAAAATTCTACTTTAACCCAGAAAATGTTGAAACCAGTGATTGAACAAGGCTGTAAAAGTGAGTTGAATGCTTCAAAAGTGTGGCAATCCGCAGCTTTGTTCATGAGTTCAGAGCGGCAATCAACCGTACAAAAACAAATCTGTGGTTGTGTGGGTGAACATGCCTTGCAGGACGTTTCGGTCAAAGAGTTAGCTATGGCATCGATGAGTGAATCTGCAAAAAATAGCCTGATTAAACAAGCGGTGGTGAACAGTGTTAAAGGTTGTGCTCAGGACGCTCTGCAATAACTTATCACTATAAATTGAATTATAAAAAAGCCGCATCAGTGTCACACTAGTGCGGCTTTTTTATAGCGACAAAATTTATTATTTTGCTTGTCGGGTCATGCTGCGCAAGATGTTATCTTTATCGATGAAATGATGTTTTAATGCTGCGGCAATATGACCAATGACAAGTAAGCCTGCAAACCAGGATAAATAAATGTGTACAGGTTTTACGGTGGCTAAAAGGTTGGGATTATCCTGGACCAAACGTGGAATTTCGAATAAATACAAAACGGGTGCCGGATGTCCTGCACTCCAGCTAAATAAGCAGCCGGTAATCGGTAAAGCCAGTAACATGAGATATAAAGCTAAATGTCCCAGATGTGCCAAGACTTTCATCAAAGGTGACATGCTGTCGGGTAGTGCTGGAACAGGGTGGGTATAGCGCCAAAATATACGAATCAGGACCAGAAAGATAATGGTGGTGGCGATGTTCTTATGTAGAGTAATGACCTGACCTTTAAAGCTTCCATCGATCTCATAACTTAGAAAATTTCCGCTATAAAAACCAATACACCATGCTGCAATAAAAATAGCAGCCATGAGCCAATGCAGCATTTGTGCCGTACGCGTATAGTATTGTGAGGTATTTTTCATGTTATACCCATGTATCCATATGTCATTTTCAAGTCTGGGTATGCTAATCAAAAAGCTCATATTTAAAAATGATGGATATGGAACGAAGCGTGTGCTTCTTGCAACACTGAAAAGGATGCCGTTTTTTTAAGCAGATTATCCGGATGTGGAAAATTCAACTGAAATATAGATTTCTTCCTTGGGAAAGTTTCGGCAAAATATGCCCAACAGATTTTATAACTCAGGATAATACTGTGAAAAAATTAATCGCTGTGCTTGCACCTTTAACTTTAGCGCTTACTGCATGTGTATCAACTGGCACAACTACAGGTACAACTGGTGCAACAGGTACTCAATCGGCAACTCAACAACTCGGTATGGCTGCAATTAAAATTGCAATTAATGCCAAATGTACCACCGAGCTGAATACTATTCCAGCATGGCAAAATGCAACCAAGTTAATGACTGCAACTCAAAAGCAAAATATTCAGACTGAAATCTGTGGTTGTGTCAGTGAAAAAGCACCACAAAATGTAACTGCAGTTGATTTGGCGACAGCTGCAATTGATCCGGCTGCACGTAATACCATTGTTTCAAATGCAGTGACTAAAACCATTAATGCTTGTGTTGCTGAAGCCATGAACTAATAGAACTTTAATTCATGTTAAAATTAAAGAGGTTGATGTGATTCAGCCTTTTTTTTGTAGGTACAGTATTAATGAAAATTGCCGGTGTAGATGAAGCGGGGCGTGGCCCCTTGGTGGGTTCGGTGGTAGCGGCAGCAGTTATTTTAGATCCCAATAATCCGATTGAAGGCTTGAATGATTCTAAAAAACTCAGCGAAAAAAAGCGTGAAAAATTATTTGTAGAAATACAAGAGAAAGCCTTGGCTTGGGCCATTGCTGAAGCTAGCCATGAAGAAATAGACCAGATCAATATTCTACAAGCCTCTTTATTGGCTATGCGCCGTGCTGTAGAAGCTTTGCATCTTCAGCCGGAACATGTGCTGGTTGATGGCAATAAAGTTCCGCAAGGCTTAACCATGAGCTGTGATGCGGTGGTCGGCGGGGATGCGCTGCATGCAGAAATTTCAGCAGCCAGTATTCTGGCAAAAGTGACCCGTGACCGGGAGATGGTGGTGCTGGATCGGCAATATCCACATTTTGGCTTTGCCAAACATAAAGGTTACCCAACCAAAGCCCATTTTGAAGCGATTGCTGAGCATGGCGTGATTGATCAACATCGCCGTAGTTATGCACCGGTTAAAAATGCATTGGCCTTGCTGGGACAAAAATAAGCAGCAGATAAATTTAAAGCGGCCATATAGCCGCTTTATATTAGAACAACCTTTAACGGTTTAACGGTTAAAGTCGTTCTGGGTATTTTGTGGGAAATTATCTTCTTCAAAAGAAGGCTGATAATCCTGATCCAGGTGTTGCAGATGTTCATGCATAGCGCGTTCATGTTGAATTCGTTGGTAGATTTCTTCACGATGAACAGATACTTCTTTTGGAGCATTTACGCCAATACGAACCTGATTACCTTTTACGCCAAGCACAGTTACACTGACTTGATCCCCAATCATTAATGTTTCACCGACACGTCGGGTTAGAATCAGCATGTTTATCTCCTTGCAAAACGCTAAACGTGCAATTGATTTTAAAATTTAAAAAGACACAACCTTAATATTATAGAAATATTATCAAAACAATCTGTCAAGAATTTGACTAAAATAATTCTGTTAATATTTTCAAAATCCTCAGTTACAAATATAACAGAGCCACTATAAAAAAAACTATAGTGGCTCTGTTCTTTTTGTAGTATTTCGCAAATTTTGTTCAACAAGGACTAAATTTGTTACTCTACATATTAAGCGCGTGCGCTTGATTCGCCAGATTCACGGTCTAAACCGAAAGCTGTGTGAAGCGTGCGCACGGCAAGCTCTAAATAATTTTCTTCAATGATCACTGAGATTTTAATTTCCGAAGTTGAGATCATTAAAATGTTAATGCCTTCTTCAGCTAGAGCAGTAAACATTTTGCTTGCTACGCCTGCATGAGAGCGCATACCCACACCTACGATAGAAACTTTTACGATGTCTGAACGGGTCGCAACTTCACGAGCACCAATTTCTTTTGCAGTTTGTTCCAGAATTGCTTTTGCTTTATTGAACTCACCACGGTTGACTGTGAACGTGAAGTCAGTGGTACCGTCTTCTTCCACATTCTGAATGATCATGTCAACTTCGATATTCGCTGCACCAATTGGCGCCAGGATTTTGGATGCAATGCCAGGCAGGTCAGGCACGCCCAAGATAGTCAATTTTGCTTCGTCACGGTTAAACGCGATACCAGAGATAATTGGCTGTTCCATGTTGTCTTCCAATTCAGTAGTAATAAGAGTTCCGACGTTGTTTTTGAAGTCTTCGTCAAATGCGCCATCATCGTCGTTATCGAAGCTTGATAATACGCGTAAAGGTACTTGGTATTTGCCAGCAAATTCAACTGAACGGATTTGCAGGACTTTCGAACCAAGTGATGCCATTTCCAGCATTTCTTCAAAAGAAATACGATCAACTTTTTTCGCTTTTGGTGCAACGCGTGGGTCAGTGGTATAAACGCCATCTACGTCTGTATAAATCTGACATTCATCTGCTTTAAGTGCAGCTGCAAGTGCCACGCCAGAGGTATCTGAACCACCACGACCTAAAGTTGTTGTATTGCCCAATTCATCAAAGCCCTGGAAACCGGCAACCACAAGTACGCGGCCTGCATCTAGGTTTTCAGTTAATACATCAGTATCAATAGATTCAATGCGGGCTTTGTTGAATGCGCTGTCGGTTTTAATGCCAACCTGGCGGCCAGTAAGTGATTTTGCTTCTACTCCAATTGAGTTGAGCGCCATCGCTAACATAGAAATCGTAACCTGTTCACCCGTAGAGACCATCTGGTCTAATTCGCGTGGATCAGGGGTTTCGGTAATGGCCTTCGCTAAAGCAAGCAGGCGATTGGTTTCGCCACTCATTGCTGATACCACAACCACAACCTTGTGGCCGTGGTCATGCCAGCGCTTTACACGACGAGCAACATTTAAGATGCGCTCGGGAGTACCCATAGAGGTACCGCCATATTTTTGAACGATTAATGCCATAGTTGTTCCATATAAACCATGACCCTGATTTTCCGATCAGGATCAGTTACACAAAAGGTGAAGTTTTATTTTGCTTCAAGCCAAGCAGTCAAATCTGCCATCACTGTTGCAAACTTCTCGTTAAGTGGCGCGCCACCTTGTGCCAAGTCAGGTTTACCACCACCTTTACCACCGAGCTCGGTTGCCAGGTGTTTGATGATGTCACCTGCTTTAATAGAAGCAGTAAAGTCTTTTGCTACAGAAGCGAGAAGGCTGACTTTATCACCTTCTACAGCAGCAAGTACAATCACTGCATGATCTAATTTAGATTTTACACCGTCGTGCAGGTTGCGAAGCGATTTCGCATCCATGTTTTGTACAGTAGTAATCAATGTTTGACGACCAGCCACAGTTTGAACTTGGCTTAAAAGTTCAGCTGCCTGGAAGTTCGCCAATTTCTGATTGAGTTGTTCAATCTGCTTTTGCAGACTGGATGCTGTATCTGCCAGCGCTTCAACTTTCTCGATGGTTTGTTCTTTTTGCGCTTTTAACAGACCATTGATGGTGTTGATATCACGGTCGGCTTTTTGAACCACTTCAACCGCTTTTGTGCCAGTCACCGCTTCAATACGACGTACACCTGCCGCTACACCACCTTCAGATGTGATTTTAAACAGACCGATATCACCGGTACGTTTGACGTGAATACCGCCACACAGTTCGATCGAGAAGTTTTTCTCATCGATAATTGAACCCATGGAAAGTACACGTACTTCGTCACCATATTTTTCACCAAACAGCATCATCGCGCCTTTTTCTTTGGCAGATTCGATGTCAAGAAGTTCAGTTGAAACGGTAGTGTTGGCGATAATTTCACGGTTTACAATGCGTTCAACTTCCTGCAGCTGTTCGAATGAAACAGGTTGGTCATTGGCAAAGTCAAAACGTAAAATGTCAGATGCAACCAATGAACCTTTTTGCTGTACATGTGAACCCAACACTTGGCGAAGGGCAGCATGTAGCAGGTGGGTTGCAGAGTGGTTGCGTGATGTTGCTTCACGGATGTCTGCTTTAACAATCGCTTCAACAGATTGAGCAGCTTTTAAGCTACCCATGGTCACAATACCTTGGTGTACGAATGCACCACCAGATTTTTTGGTATCCTGAACTTCGAAAATACCGGTATCGTTTTTGAAGATACCTGTATCACCAATCTGACCGCCGCTTTCTGCATAGAAAGGGGTTTGGTTTAATACGATGAGCGCTTCGTCGCCTTCTACAACTTCATCAACCTGTTCGCCATCTTTATAGATCGCAACAATTTGGCCTTGAGCTTGAGTGGCTTCATAACCTTCGAACTGGGTTTCACCTTCAACTTTTACAATACTGTTGTAGTCGATGGCGAATTTACCTGCGTCACGCGCACGTTGACGTTGTGCAGCCATCTCTTTTTCAAAGCCGGCTTCATCAATGGTCAAGTCGCGTTCGCGTGCAATATCAGCTGTTAAATCAGTCGGGAAGCCATAAGTATCATAGAGTTTGAATACTGTTGCGCCTGGAATCACAGAACCTTTAAGTTGAGCCAATTCACCTTCAAGCAATTTCAAACCTTGCTCTAAAGTTTTCGCAAATTGTTCTTCTTCTTTCAGCAGTTGCGCTTCGATGCGTGCTTGGTTGGCTGCAAGTTCAGGATATGCAGCACCCATGACTTCGATTAATGGCTGAAGCATTTTGTGGAAGAATGAACCGGTCGCACCCAGTTTGTTACCGTGACGCACAGCACGACGGATAATACGACGCAGTACATAACCACGGCCTTCATTCGAAGGGTTTACACCGTCAGCAATAAGGAAGCAGCATGAACGTGCATGGTCAGCCACCACTTTAAGGGAAGCAGGGTAGTCAACTGGCTTACCTTCAGTTTGTGCTTTGGCTTCAAGTTCGGACGTGTCTAAACCGATAATTTCAGCCGCAGCTTTTAACAAGTGCTGGAACAGGTCGATTTCGTAGTTTGAGTTTACATGTTGTAAAACTGCGGAAATACGTTCCAGGCCCATACCTGTATCTACAGATGGTGCTGGAAGAGGATGCAGTACGCCATCAGCAGTACGGTTGAACTGCATGAATACGTTGTTCCAGATCTCGATGAAACGGTCGCCATCTTCTTCAGGTGTGCCGGGTAAGCCACCCCAGATGTGGTCGCCATGGTCAAAGAAGATTTCAGAACAAGGACCACAAGGACCTGTATCACCCATTGCCCAGAAGTTATCCGATGCGTATTGACCGCCTTTGTTATCGCCAATACGGATGATGCGAGATGCATCTAAGCCAATTTCTTTGTTCCAGATGTCGAAGGCTTCGTCATCGGTATGATAAACAGTGGCATAGAGTTTGTCTTTTGGTAAGCCTAGCCATTGCTCATTAGTCAAAAAATCCCAGGCAAATTTGATCGCATCACGTTTAAAGTAATCACCAAAAGAGAAGTTACCTAGCATTTCAAAGAAGGTGTGGTGACGTGCAGTGTAGCCCACGTTGTCCAAGTCGTTGTGTTTACCACCGGCACGGACACATTTTTGTGAAGATGTTGCGCGAACATAGTCACGTTTTTCAAGACCCAGGAAGCAGTCTTTAAACTGGTTCATCCCAGCGTTGGTGAACAATAATGTTGGGTCGTTGGCAGGAACCAGAGAACTCGACGCGACACGTGTATGCCCTTGCGATTCAAAATAGCTTAAAAAAGCTTCGCGAATTTCAGCTGATGTCATAAAACGAGTACTCACAACCAAGTCACTCCATAAATCTTGTATTTGGCTAATAGCACGTCAAGCAAGTCTTACCTTTATAAAGCTGGCTTGAGATACTGGCTTAAAATTTTAAAACGCTAAAGTATAACGGAAAAAGCGGCATGCACCAATCACTTTAAGGCGAATTAATCACAATTCTATTTAAGCGGTATTAGGTTTCATGCACTGAATTAATCAGCCAAATTCTGCTTTATGCATAAGATATCAAGTAAGTGAAAAGTGAAGTAAATATTTTAAGGCAATCTGGTCTGAATAAAATTTGCGACAAAATAAGCTTAGAAGCAGCAGGCTGAACCCTTTGTTGCGAGATATTTTATAAATACAGCAGCAGAAATGGTATCGGTATCTGGTTAAAATCCATTAACATAGAGCGGTGTTTACATCTACCCAAGAGTTAAGGATATCTGATGCAACGAGTAGCCATTAATGGTTTCGGGCGAATTGGTCGCAATGTATTACGGGCTTGGTTTGAAAATCCTAAGGATTTTCATTTTGATATCGTGGCGATTAACGATGTTGCAGATGTAGAAACACTGGTGCATTTGTTTAAATATGACACCACCCATGGTCGCTTCAAAGGCAAGGTCGAAGTGCTTTTGCAGGATGAACAGATTTTTTTGCATATTTCTGCAGGTCTGGCGCAATTAAAGGTACAGGTTTTTAGCCAGCAACAGCCTGAACGCTTGCCTTGGAATAAGTTAAATATTGATGTGGTGCTGGAATGTACCGGTTTATTCCGTTCACGTGCAGCAGCCACAGGACATGTTACTGCAGGGGCGAAGCGGGTCATTATTGGTGCTGCACCCTTTGACACGGTGGATGCCGCCATTGTGTATGGGGTAAACCATCACGAAGTCAAAGCTACGGACCGGATTATTTCCAGTGTATCCTGCACCACACAAGCCTTGGTACCTTTAGTTAAAATCATAGATGATGCTTTTGGCATTGATACAGCACTGATGACAGAAATCCATGCAGTGACGGCAGATCAGTCAGTACTGGATCATGCTCACCGCGATTTACGCCGTGCCCGTGCTTCAGGACACAATATTATTCCGACCACATCTTCGGCCCTAGGGGCCTTAAAACGGGTCATGCCGAAAATGGCAGAGCGCATAGATGGTTATTCCATACGCGTACCGACCATTAATGTGGCTGCTATTGACCTTACTTTTGTTGCGCAGTCGCATGTCACAGCACATAAAATTAATGAAATCCTGATCAAGTCGGCACATCAGGATTATGCGGAAATTATGGATGTTACTGATGAACCTTTGGTTTCATCAGACTTTAACCATTCGCCTTATTCATTGATTGTGGATTTGAGCCAAACTATGGTGGTGGGTCATCAGGCTAAAGTTTTTGCCTGGTATGATAATGAGTGGGGTTATGCAAATCGCTTGCTGGACCTGTGTGAATCTTTTACTCATAAATAGCGAACCTTATTTAAAGAAAAGAGTGCAAGATGGATTTTCCATCTTGCTGCTTTTGAAAGGCATGGAGTTTTATGGCGTATGGGGGTAAATAATGAGACCTGTAACTCAATTATTATCAATTTGTTCGAATGGTTTATTAATTCTTGAGTAAAGATGTTGGCTTCAGTAGGATGGATAGACTGCTAGGAAATGCTCTATGGACAGTGGCAGTGGATAATCGACCCAGAAAAATGCTTATAATAAATATTCTCTAGCTAGACAGAGTTAATTTTACAGTCACTTTTTAATTGTTATACGAAAATTATAAGTCTTTTTAATTTAATCACCTCGATTCATGATAATAATAAGTCAGGAATCAATAACATGAGCAGCACATCTATGTTGATATTTATATGGGGATTTATTTTCCTTTTGGCCATAGCAGTGATCTTTTTGATTTGGGCACAATTTACCAACCAAGGTGCTGCACTCAGTGAAATTCAGTTGAATCAACAATTGGAAAAAAAAGTGGTTCATCTGGAAGAAAACCTTAAAAAAACGCTGGAAATTATGCAGGACCTGGCGAAGAAAATGCATATTCAGCAAGAAGTGATTGATAAAACCACGACCAAACTGAACCAGGTGGAATCGCAAAATGCTGAATTGGTTGGACTGCTGGCAAAAACGGTTCACTCAACAGACAAGCCTTCAGTCTAATTTTAAGGTGAGCTTATAGTATTCTCTTAAAGCAGCTGTAGAGCGATCTTTCAGAATATGCGACTAAACCAGCTTTGGAAACGTTGCTATAAAAAGGGCCTGACTCGTCACTGGTTTTTTTGGAAGAATGGCTTTGTACAAATAGCCTGGATTGGCGTTTGCTGTTTTAGCGGATTCCAGTATTTTTTATTTTATAATGGTTGAATTTGCGAGAGTGCTGATCAATCGTGAATGATTCAGCTGATTCAGTTTTTTAAACGGCATAAATTAGTTGGTAAAAAACGAACAAATCTGCAAAAAGTCATGTGCACAGCTAAAGTGATCGTGCTAGACTAGGAGAAATCGGGTGTGCTCCCGATTTTTTTATGCGGATTACTTCCGCGCTGACAAGTATTTAGGTTTACAACATGCCCATTTCAGAGACATGGTTATTACCTGATGGTGTAGCTGATGTATTACCAGAACAAGCGCAAGTAATTGAAGCTTTGCGCCGTGAAGCATTGGATTTCCTCGCATCTCGAGGTTATCAGCTGGTGTACACGCCATTTATCGAATACATCGAATCTCTTTCTTCTCTCTCAGAATCGAATCAAGATTTAGACTTGGCCACTTTTAAAGTCATCGACCAGCTCTCTGGTCGTTTACTTGGTGTGCGTGCCGATATGACACCGCAAGTGGCCCGTATCGATGCGCATGTACATCCGGTCGAAGGCGTAGCGCGCTATTGCTACGCTGGCACGGTTTTACACACCAAACCTCAAGGTTTTAATACCACGCGTGCACCGCTGCAACTGGGTGCGGAACTTTTTGGTTCAGACAGTATTGATGCTGACGTCGAAATGATTGACGTGATGCTTAACTTATTAAAAACAGCAAGTTTTGTAGATGGCATCCATCTGGATTTAGGTCATGTCGGCTTATTCCGTAGTCTGGTTAAACATGCTGGTTTAAGCAAGGCGGAAGAAAGTCAGCTTTCGGATCTTTATCAACGTAAAGCATTGCCTGAACTTGCTGAATTTACACAGGAATTAAAATTTGGTGCAGATTTTTATGCACTGGGTCGTTATTCAAGTGATTTAGATGCTTTAGAAGCCAACCTGAGTGCTGAAATTATTGCAGACCCGGCATTCAAACAGGCATTTGACGCAGTAAAAACCACACGGTCTGAAATTCAGGCACGTTGGCCAGACTTGCATATTGGTATTGATGTTGTAGAGCTTCGTTCATATCACTACCACACCGGTTTAATGTATGCCGTCTATGCACCAAACCGTGCAGCACCCCTGGCTCAAGGCGGTCGTTATGACGGTATTGGTGAACATTTCGGGCGTGCGCGTCCTGCAACAGGCTTCTCTTGTGACTTATATGCACTCAGTGCAGGTCAGTTCAAGCAAGTTCAAAAAGTGGTTGCACCGAAAGGGACAGACAAAGCATTACTGGATGCAATTGCTGCTCTGCGTGCACAAGGCTTAAGTGTTATTCAGTTATTAGGCAATGACGATTTAAACTCAATTCCGTTTGCGACTCACCAATTGGTGAATGTAGCAGGGGAATGGAAAGTCGAACAGATTTAATGACCTGAATCAGTATTGAGTCACTGATTCAAGTTTTCAATTTTAACAGCATGATGCAATGAGGCTATTATGGGCAAGAATGTTGTGGTACTCGGTACCCAATGGGGCGACGAAGGTAAAGGTAAAATCGTTGACCTGCTCACAGATCAAGCGGCAGCGGTCGTTCGTTATCAAGGCGGACACAACGCAGGCCATACTCTTGTGGTTGGTGGTAAGAAAACTGTATTACACCTCATTCCATCTGGTATTTTACGTGAAAATGTACTGTGCTTAATTGGTAACGGCGTGGTTCTTTCACCCGAAGCGCTTATTAAAGAGATGGATATTCTTGAAAAAGAAGGCGTGCCAGTACGTGAGCGTTTACGTATTTCTCCAAACTGTCCGTTAATCCTTCCAAACCACATTGCACTTGACCAAGCGCGTGAGAAAAAACGTGGCAATGCAAAAATTGGTACAACTGGCCGTGGTATTGGTCCGGCTTACGAAGATAAAGTTGCACGTCGTGCAATTCGTGTTGCTGACCTGGTACGTGGTGGTGAACATCTTAAAGCTCAACTTACCGAGCTCCTTGAATACCACAACTTCCAGTTGACTCAATTCTACGGTGTAGAAGCAGTTAATCTTGAAGATGTACTTGCTCTTTGCGACCAATGGCGTGAAGTTGTTGCTCCATTAGTTGTGGATGTAACAGGTGAACTTCATAAATACCGTAAAAACGGTGATAACATCATGTTTGAAGGCGCGCAAGGTTCACTTCTTGACGTTGACCATGGTACATACCCGTATGTAACTTCTTCAAACACGACTGCTGGTGGCGTAAGTTCTGGTTCTGGTCTTGGTCCATTACACCTTGACTATGTATTGGGTATCACTAAAGCGTACACAACACGTGTAGGTGCTGGTCCATTCCCAACTGAGCTTGTTTACGATGCTGCGAACGATGTGGGTGATGCAATTGGTAAACACTTGGGTACTGTAGGTTCAGAATTTGGTGCCTCTACTGGCCGTCAACGTCGTTGTGGTTGGTTCGATGCTGAAATTCTTCGCCGTTCAGTAGAAGTAAACTCACTTTCAGGTATCTGCTTGACTAAACTTGACGTTCTTGATGGTTTAGAAGAAGTGAAAATCTGTGTCGGTTACGAAGCTACTGATTCTGGTTGCGTAGGTTCTTCTGATGCGCTTGCATTCGAAACTTTAAAGCCAATCTATGAAACTATGCCAGGCTGGTCTGAGTCTACTTTTGGTGCTAAATCAATTGATCAGTTACCAGAAGCCGCACTTAACTACGTAAAACGTCTTGAGCAATTGATTGAATGTCCAATCGACATCATTTCAACTGGTCCAGACCGTGAAGAAACAATTATTCTTCGCCATCCATTCGAAGCTTAATCTGCCAAGAATTAAGATGTACAAAAAGCCTCGCATTTGCGAGGCTTTTTTTGTCCATTTCATTTGGAAAATATATCTACGACCAGTATGCAGACTGTTTTGCCCGACTAAAGTTGCATCAGAGAATACTGTTTAATTTATTTGCGCTTGCTAGAATGTTAAATATAAAAGAAATACAAGGTTGTGCATGATGCATAAAAATATATCAGCGACGATGTTTTATTCATTACTCTTCGCAATGGGGGGAGCTCCTACTATTGCCATGCTGATTATTCAAGCGCAAACACAAGATCCCGCAATTATTAATGCAGCACTTATTGGATTAAGCGTTATCATTGCCTGTATTTTGGTCCCCATTGTTCTGATTCAAAATGCATTTTTATTTTTTAAGCGCAAAAATGAACAACTGGAACAGAAAATTAAACCCCTTTCCCAGATATACTTGGGGCTAAATGTTTTATGTTTGCTTTATTGGCTTAGTTTTCAATTTCTTAAATGACCTTGTTTACATAAATGATATGATTGTGAAGAGAATATCAATTTAAAGATTATTCACTATTTCATATAATCTCCCTGAAAAGAGATATCTAGTTTTAAGGCGGAGATTATTATAATGAACAGCAAGCTGATTTTAAGTTTGTGTGCAGCGAGTGTAATCACTATTTCAGGTTGTACCACTGTAGCGGATATGGCTGGGGCAGATTCATCCACATTAAATGTTACTGCTGCGCAGGGCTTTAATAAAACTGTTCAGGAAGCAAGTGCCAATAAAACCTTAGATACTTCATCTACCACTTATAAGCGAATTAATTCGGTATTTTTACGTCTAAAACCTTATGGTGATCAAATCAACCAGACAGGCCAAAAGTTTGACTGGCAATTGGCTGTGCTGAAATCAGACCAGGTTAATGCCTATGTGGCACCAGGGGGGAAAGTGGTGTTTTACACTGGTATTGTGAATAAACTCAATCTAACCGATGCTGAAATTGCAGCTGTGATGGGTCATGAAATGGTGCATGCCCTGGAAGAACATTCCAAACAAAAAATTGGTGCACAAGCTTTAACTGACCTAGCTTTAAACATTGGTTTAGGCTATGCAGGCAATAATGTCGGTCAATTGGGGGCAGCAGCAGCTCAGTTAGGCGCACAAGTGGGTGTGGGTTTGCCATATTCACGTAGTCTTGAAAGCCGTGCAGACCAAGGTGGTTTAATGCTAATGGCACGTGCAGGTTATAACCCGCAAGCCGCGATTACCCTTTGGGAAAAAATGAACAAGTTAGAAGGTGCAGGTGGTACATCATTCCTGTCGACTCACCCTTCAAATGGTCAGCGTATCGAAGCAATGCGTAAAAACTTGCCTGCAGCTCAAGCTATTTATAACAGACGCTAATTGTTGTTTTATTCATAAAAAAGGATGCCTATAGCATCCTTTTTTGCTTTTACTCCCTCTTCCTATGGGGGATGAGCATCCTCAGAATATATTCTGAGTGCGCAAGGGAAGATGGTGTCAATAATTTCGAAGTGATCGAATATAAAGCTTTAACTTTTCTAATTTCATTTTAAGCAGTACTTAAAATGAAATTAGGGTGCTGGATTTGGCTGCTGGCGGTGAATATCTTCAATACCCTGTAAAACTTCTGCTGATAAATCAATGTCAAAAGCCTGAATATTTTCTTTCAGTTGATCCAGGTTAGTTGCGCCAATAATGGTACTGGTGACAAAGAACTGCTGCTTAATAAATGCCAATGCCAGTTGAGTTGGGGTTAAGCCATGTCGCTCTGCAAGCTGAGCATACTGTTCAGTTGCCCATTCACTTTCAGGATTGCTATAGCGGCTAAAACGGGAAAATAGGCTGACCCGTGCATTGGCTGGACGAGCACCATGACGGAATTTACCTGTCAAGTAACCAAAGGCTAAAGGGGAATAGGCAAGTAAGCCGACATTTTCATAATGGGCAATTTCAGACATGCCAATTTCATAAGTCCGGTTCAACAGGCTATACGGATTTTGTACGCTGACAAATTTTTCCAGGCCTAACTTTTCAGCCAGATGTAAAAATTTTAAAGTTCCCCACGGGGTTTCATTGGACAGCCCAATATAACGGATACGGCCTTTTTTAATTTCATCACTTAAGGCGCTTAAGGTTTCTTCTAAGGCAGTGACTTGCTGTTGATTGTGCGCTTCTGTATTGCCATAACCCAATTTTCCGAAGAAATTGGTTGGACGTTGTGGCCAATGCAATTGATACAGGTCAATATAATCACTCTGCAGGCGTTTTAACGAGCCATCGATTGCCGAGCTAATCTCAGCTGCAGTAAAGCGTGTTTGGCCATCACGGATATGGCTGCCGCCTTGTGAGGGACCGGCGATTTTTGAGGCAATGAACAGCTGGTCACGCTGACCACGTTGTGCAATCCAGTTGCCCAGGATGGTTTCAGTTGCTCCTTGAGTCTCAGGTTTTGGTGGGACCGGATACATTTCTGCGGTATCCCAAAAAAACAACCCCTGATCCAGAGCATATTCAAGCTGTTGAAAGGCCTCTGCCTGGGTATTTTGTTCACCAAAGGTCATGGTGCCTAAACAAATTTCAGGCACAAGAATCCCGGTATTGGCTAAAGATTTGAGTTGCATAGAGGTTGATCCCTTAATTTTTATCAAGTTTAACATTGTGCATTAGGCTAACTGATTTTTGCATCAGGGTTAAATCATGAATTGTTTTAAAGTTGTCATAAAAAATTTAAAAAGAACAGGTTGCAAATTACGGACATAAAAAAAGCAAATCTTAGGATTTGCTTTTATGGTGAATGGAAGAAAACTTATTCTTCATCATCCTCGTCTTCTAAAGCTGCATTGCTATCTTCAGCAGAAACATCATAAATCAGGATGGCTTTACCATCAGTCTGGATCATGCCTTGTTCTTCCAGTGTTTTGAGGACACGACCGACCATTTCACGGGAACAACCAACAATACGGCCAATTTCCTGACGGGTAATACGGATTTGACGTCCATTCGGTAAAATCATGGCTTCTGGTTGAGAAGACAGGTCAATCAGGCAGCGTGCAATACGGCCAGATACATCAATAAATGCCAGGTCAGTCACTTTACGAGTGGTATTTTTTAAGCGACGTACAAGCTGGGCAAATACGGCATAGCTCAGGTCTGGATACTGTTTGCTTAATTCGTGGAAGTTTTCATAGGTGATTTCGGCAATTTCACATACGTCACGTGTACGAACTTCTGCAGTACGTTGTGGATTTGCTTCAAAAAGACCCATTTCCCCAAAAAAGTCTCCAGCATTCAAATAGGCAACCACAATTTCACGATCATCATCTTCACGTAAAATAATGGATACTGAACCTTTTAAAATCAAATAAAGCGATTTTGATTCTGAGCCTGCATCTACAATTGCAGTGCGTTTTGGATAACGATTTATATATGCACGTTTTAATAATGCTTTTACTGACTCAGGGAGTTGACCAGGAGACAGCGCATCAGTGCTAAGTTGTGAAAAGTTTGAAGTCATGCTAACGGTTCCGAATATGGATAATTAATAGATCGCACAAGACCTAAAGTGAACTTGTCACACAGAAGAGCTGAAATTCCTTATCAACTCAATTTATGTTAGTGTACAGGTACGTCGTAAATTTATAGTTTTTTTCAGGTAGTTGCAATGCAAACAAGCGTTCATTGGCTAGAGAATGTTGCTTTTGAAGCAAAATCGGAAAGTGGTCACCAAATTGTAATGGATGGGGCCGAGGCATATGGTGGTCAAAACCGTGGACCACGTCCTATGGAGTTGATATTAATGGGACTTGGTGGCTGTGCTTCCTTTGATATTGTGACTATTTTAAAGAAATCTCGCCAAGATGTGACGGATGTTGTATGTCAGCTCAAAGCTGAACGTGCGGATAGCATCCCAGCCGTGTTTACCAAAATCCATTTACATTTTGTGGTAACGGGTAAAGCAGTCAAAGAAAAACAGGTCGCTAAAGCAGTTGAACTTTCAGCTGAAAAATACTGTTCTGCAAGCAAAATGTTATCGGATGGTGGGGTGGAAATTAGCCACGATTTTGAAATTATTGAAGTTGAATAATGAAATCCAGATGGCAATCCATTTTTGGATTGCCATTTTTTATTCTGCATCACAATTAAAAAGGTATAAAGTAAAAACGCATTTCACTCTAAGAGGGATTCAACAGTAACCCATTATACTTTTGATGAATCCTGTCCTCTAAACATGCATTTCTAGAATATTCATCAAGCTGATTGATGTATTCATAATCACAATAGTTTTTTAAAAGCTTTGATGATTCCTTATTAAAAGATACAAAATGCCTAGGGAAGAGAATTTCATACATAAATAATTACAATATGCTTGAAAAAATTAGCTTAAACACCCATATTATAACTAACATCCAAGCTTTATATTAATTTGGTTTAGTTGTTGAAAATTAAAAATATTTTTTAAAAATGTTATTGAAAAATATCAAGCCATTCCCATCTATTATCCAAGTACAAAATTTGTTGTGAGGAAAAATAAGAATGCGTTTTGAAAAATTTACAAATCGCTTGCAGCAAGCCTTATCAGATGCTCAGTCTCTGGCCATGGGTAAAGACCATACTGCCATCTCAGGTATTCACATTTTATCGGTGTTACTGGAAGAGCCTGCCAATATCAGCCTGTTTCAGCAAGCCGGAGCAAATCTACGTGATCTGCAAACCAAAGTGCAGCAAGCGCTTCAAGATGCGCCGACCATCGCTAATCCAACTGGGGACATCAACTTAAATCCTGAAGCGGTACGGGCTTTAAATCTGGCGGACAGCTATGCCCAAAAAGCCGGGGATGAGTTTTTATCTACCGACTGGGTGCTACTCGCTTTAGCGGAAACCGGTGCAACCAAAACTTTATTAAATAATGTCGGCGTAACTACTGAAAGCTTACGCAAAGCGATTGAAAAAATTCGAGGTGATGAAAAAGTCATGAGTAATACCCATGAAGATCAACGTGATTCACTCAATAAATACACCATAGACTTAACTGAACGTGCCATGTCCGGCAAACTGGACCCTGTGATTGGTCGTGATGAAGAAATCAGACGTACCATTCAGGTCTTGTCACGCCGTACCAAAAATAATCCGGTACTGATTGGCGAGCCTGGAGTGGGTAAAACGGCAATTGTGGAAGGCTTGGCACAACGCATTGTCAACGGTGAAGTTCCGGAAGGCCTGAAAGGTAAACGGGTTTTATCTTTGGACTTGGGTTCATTGCTGGCTGGTGCAAAATATCGCGGTGAGTTTGAAGAGCGATTAAAAGCAGTTCTGAAAGATTTGGCCAAACATGAAGGCGAAATCATCCTCTTCATTGATGAATTACATACCCTGGTGGGCGCAGGTAAGGGCGAAGGTGCCATGGATGCAGGCAATATGCTTAAACCTGCATTGGCCCGTGGTGAGCTGCGCTGTGTTGGTGCAACCACATTAGATGAATACCGCCAGTTCATTGAAAAAGATGCTGCACTGGAACGCCGTTTCCAAAAAGTATTGGTCGATGAACCAAGCGTTGAAGATACTATTGCAATTCTGCGTGGCTTAAAAGAGAAATATGCGACCCATCACGGGGTACAGATTCTGGATTCAGCGATTATTGCCGCAGCGAAAATGTCGCACCGCTATATCACTGACCGTCAATTGCCCGATAAAGCCATTGACCTGATTGATGAGGCAGCTTCGCGGATTAAAATGGAAATTGATTCCAAACCTGAGCCACTCGATCGTTTGGATCGTCGCCTAATTCAATTGAAAATGCAGCTGGAAGCGGTGAAACAGGATGCAGATTCGGTAAGCAAGGCAGAAGTCAGCCATCTGGAAAAACAGATCGAAGAAGTACAGAAAGAATACAGTGATCTGGAAGAACAGTGGATTGCTGAAAAACGACTGGTTGAAGGCACCAGCCAAGCGCAAGTTGAACTCGATAAAGCGCGTACCGCATTTGAAAAAGCCCAGCGTGAAGGTGACTTGGCAGAAGCCAGTCGTTTGCAATACGGGGTTATTCCTGAATTACAAAAACGTCTTGCTGCAGAAGAGGTTGCTGAGGAAAATGGTGAAGAACCGAAACTGATCCGTACCAAAGTTACGGAAAATGAAATTGCCGAAGTGGTCAGTGCTGCAACCGGTATTCCTGTAGCGAAAATGCTGCAAGGTGAACGCGAGAAATTGCTGCATATGGAAGAATTCCTGCATAACCGTGTGGTAGGGCAGGATGAAGCCGTAGTAGCAGTCTCTAATGCAGTACGTCGCTCACGTGCAGGATTGTCTGATCCGAACCGTCCAAGTGGTTCATTCCTGTTCCTCGGACCAACCGGGGTGGGTAAAACCGAATTGACCAAAGCCTTGGCCAACTTCCTGTTTGACAGTGATGATGCCATGGTGCGTATTGATATGAGTGAGTTCATGGAGAAACATTCGGTCAGCCGTTTGGTGGGTGCGCCTCCGGGGTATGTCGGTTATGAAGAGGGCGGTATCTTGACTGAAGCGGTACGCCGTAAACCTTATAGCGTAGTGTTGTTTGATGAAGTGGAGAAAGCACATCCAGACGTATTTAATATCTTGCTGCAAGTACTGGATGATGGCCGCTTAACCGACTCGCAAGGTCGTGTGGTGGACTTTAAAAATACGGTGATTGTGCTGACTTCAAACCTGGGTTCGCAAGATGTCCGTGAATTGGGCGATAACGCAACTGATGATGAAGTTCGTGCAGTGGTGATGGCGGCTGTATCTCAACACTTCCGTCCAGAATTTATTAACCGTATTGATGAGCTGGTGGTGTTCCATTCACTGAAAAAAGCGCAAATTCGTGGTATTGCCGATATTCAGCTGGACCGTTTGCGTGCACGTTTAAGCGAAAAAGACATGCGTCTTTCAGTGGATGACACTGCATTTGATCAGTTGATTGATGCCGGTTTTGACCCGGTATATGGTGCTCGTCCATTGAAGCGTGCTATCCAGCAACAAGTAGAAAATACATTGGCGCAAAAAATCCTGAGTGGTGATTTTCTGCCAGGAGATACCATTTTCGTAAAAGGGGAAAATGGTCATCTTGAATTTGAAAAAATGAAATTAAGTTAATTTGCTGTAAATAGAAAAAAACCTGGCTTCGGCTGGGTTTTTTTATGCCTGACAATTTCAGTCGAAAAAGTGAAATTTTAGGTAAAAAATTGACATAATTTTTAAAGTTTTTTTTGGTTTTTTATGTGTATAAGTTATTAATTATTAAAAAATAATTATCTTTTATTAAAAAATTTAATTATACTTATTATTTAATAAAAACATATAAATCTAGAGCAGATACTATGTCAAAATTAACTTGGGGTCTGGGAAGCATTGTGGTATTGGCAACAGCGGTCATAGGAGGGAATTTATATGCAGACAAAAGTTTAACTTCCTATTATCAACAGTCTCAAAAATCAAATTTCATGTCGATTCAGTATAAAAATTTTAATATGGGTGCGATGCAGGGTTCTGCCGACTGGACGGCCGAATTTACTCTTGATCCCTGTAAGCCTAAAGATATCCTGATGATTAGCGGTCAAGATAAAATCAAGCGCAGCTGGAATGGCTATCAGATTCAATCAAAAATCTCACTAAAGCAAGGTGATGCAACCTTCCAACGTTTACTGAAGCAACCGTTAACGGTTCAAACAAAAATTGATTGGTTGGGAAGAATGCATACTTCACTCGTCACTCCGGTGTATGAGAAAAATGATGCAGATATACAAACCCGCATTGATCCCATGACTTTTACAATGCTTGCCAAATCAAAAGATGATCAATTCGATGTGTTGAATGTAAAATTTCAAATTCCGAATATGACGGTGAATGATAAGTTGGGCCAGATGCAGATGCGCGATTTAGAGTTTGAAAGCAATCATGGCTTAAACACGGTTCTGAAGGAGGGGGAAGCTCGTTTAAATATTGCTTCAATTCAGCGTACGGATCGAAATGTACAGCAGTTTGGCAGTGGTGAATTAAAAGGCTTTGCTTTGCGGGTAAATACTCAGCTCGATAAAACCAAGGTTGCTTTTGATACTCAGGTCAAAATTGATGAAATGACCATGTATAAAACTCCTAGTTTTCATGATTTTGAAATGAATTTTAAGCTGACTGATCTTAATCGACAAAAAGTGCAGAATTTTTTTGATTTATTGGAAAAAAGTAGTGCAGCATGTATAGCAAAAGAAGAACTCAATCAGGATATGGTGAGCAGTTTCCTGGCCATTGTGAATGACGGTTTTACTTTTGAATCGCAGAATAATCAAATTAAGGTGGGTGATGGCTATGCCAAAGCCAGCCTGACAGGAAAGGTCATGCCGGGACATCAATCCTCTTTTGAAAGCTTATTGAAAATGGCGCCGAATCTGGTCGAATATCAGGCCAATATTGAATACGATAAACAAATCATGAAAACCATCATGAAAAACTATCTGCAACAAGGCGGTAAAACCTTATCTGACCAGGAACTTGAGCAAATGCTGGATGGTATGCAGCAGACGCTGCAAGCGAAACGGGAAGGTGATATCTTAAAAATCGGTATTGAATATAAATACGGTGAAAAGAAATTTTTAAATTAACATATGTAAAAACAAAGGCTGCCAGATAGGCAGCCTTTTTAGTTAGTGTAGTATCTAAAATATATTAGTCATTTTGTGGATGTTGAATTTTCCATGCACGGTGGATTTTGGTATTACGTTTAAAGTCTGGTCCAATGGTTTCATTGGTAATTTCCTGAACATCAAAGAACGCCAGAATTTCCTCATCCATCTCGAAACCACGATAATTATTCGAGAAGTATAAGGTTCCTTCTGTGGTCAGGCGGTTCATGGCACGCTTGATCAGGGACAAATGGTCACGTTGCACATCGAAGGTGCCATGAAACTTTTTCGAATTCGAGAAGGTTGGTGGATCGATAAAAATCAGGTCATATTGTTCATGACCTTCTTTCAGCCATTCAAAACAGTCGCTGGCAAAGAACTGGTGCTGCTCATCGGCATGATCCACAGTCAAACCGTTCAAGACAAAGTTTTCTTTGGACCAGTTCAGGTAAGTGTTGGATAAGTCGACACTGGTGGTACTTGCAGCGCCACCTAAAGCAGCATGCAGGCTTGCTGTAGAGGTATAACTATACAGGTTGAGAAAATGCTTGCCTTTGGCTTCTGCTGCAATACGCAAACGCATTTGACGATGATCCAGGAACAGGCCGGTATCCAGGTAATCAGTCAGGTTAACTAAAATTTTGGCTTTGCCTTCCTGTACGATAAAGCGTTTAGAAGCAGTACTCTGTTTGGTGTACTGGCTTTTACCTTCCTGGCGTGCGCGGGTCTTAATGAAAATGGCATCTCGTCCTAAACCGGTCACCGCACGAATGGCTTGCAAGGCTAAGTTAAAACGCTTTTTAGCTTTTTCGGGGTCAATCGATTTCGGTGGGGCATATTCCTGTACATGCAGGCGATCACCATACAAATCCACCGCAATGTTAAAATCTGGCAAGTCGGCATCATATAAACGCAAACAGAAAATATTTTCTTTAACCGCCCATTTTTTTAGATTCTGCATGTTTTTTTGCAGACGGTTGGTAAAGTCCTGCGCGCCTTCAATCGGCTCAAACTGTTGTGGCTGCCAGTTTGCCAAGAACGGTTCTGATACGGCAGCCGGTTTGATGGTGCCGAAACGTACATAAATTGGCAGTTTACCATTCATCAGACGCAGAATTTGCGGTTCATTGAATGCCAGCACGTCGGCTTGTTCAACCTGCGCCGCAATCACGGCTGCATACTGATTCGGGAAGTTCTTTTGTAACAGGGCAGACAAGCCTAAATATAAGGCACGGTTAGAGGCTTTATCTCCTAAACGCTCACCATAAGGCGGGTTGGTGACAATAAATGAGGTTTTGCCTTCAGCCTTGAAATCCGGCCAGTCTGCCAATGTACGCTCTTCAATTTTGATATGATCGAGCAATGCTTCAAAGCCTGCCGCAATAATATTTTTCTTGGTGGCTTTCACTGCTTCCCAGTCAGCATCATAGGCATAAAATTGCGGTAAAGGCTGTTGCAATGCTGTTTGATGGCGTTCTGCGGCTTCTGCTTTAATTGACATCCATAATTCATGGTCATGTCCATTCCAGCCATTGAAACCAAAACGACGCACCAGACCCGGCGCACGGTCGGTCAGCATCATCAAAGATTCAATGATAAAAGTCCCTGAACCGCACATTGGATCTAAAATAATGTCTGGCTTACGCTGTTTTAATTTGGCCTTTTGCAGAATGGCGGCTGCAAGATTTTCTTTAATCGGGGCATCGGTCATGTAATGACGATAACCACGTTTATGTAAAGAATCACCAGATAAATCCAGACAATAGGTATGCGCAGTTTTACCAGCAAGCACATAGAGGGTAATTTCTGGCTGTTTGATGTCGATACTTGGGCGTTTACCCACAGCTTCCATAAAGGAATCCACCACACCATCTTTTACCCGTAAAGTTGCGAATTGTGTATTGACCTTGATTTCACGTTCTACATGTAAACGAATGGCAAATGTACTTTGTGGTGCGAAAATGAGTGACCAGTCAAAGTTGATTGCACCTTCATAGAGCTCTTCTGCAACATCACGTGCATCATGGGTAAATTCAAGTTCATGCGTATGAATAGGTGTTAATACACGTGAAGCCAAACGGGACCACATGCAAATACGGTATGCATCTGCCAATGTGCCTTTGAAAATTAAACGGCCCGGTAAACGTTCAATATTTTGAACACCTAAACCTTCAATTTCCTCGCGGAGTAAGGTTTCAAGACCATCTGCACAGGTGATCCAGTAATTGCTTAAACGTGAAGAGGTATTCATAAAATAGAGAGACCGAAAAAAATAAAATAAAAACTTGTATAAGTTTAACTTATTTTAGGGCTGAAAACTTTTTATATTTTGAAAACTTCAAGCGACTTAGGTCAGTGTATTAATTATAAAAAGCTCTAAATGTTGGAATAAAAAGCCAATTGAAAATTCAGGCGACATGTAAAATTACATTGCGCTTAAAAGTAAGTTTTAAAGTTTAATGAATGGATTTAATTGAGGGTAAAGTGTGAATATTACAGCAAAAAAGGATGATATTTTTTCAGTCGCGACATTATTATATGCACGCTTAAGGAAAGTGAATAGCCGGGTTATTGATGTCATGTATTTAATAGATCTCTTGCGAAAGTCATTATTGAAAATTTATCCGGTTTACCAGTGCAGCGATTAAGTTAATGCGTAAACCGAATCTTTTCCGTCTATTTCGATAGCGTTCACTTAATATTCTAAATGTTTTCA
>NZ_VOYL01000016.1:0-58488 GCF_013420295.1 Acinetobacter sp. YH01018 | reverse complement strand
CCTTTAAGGTCGCTTTTTTAAAGGATCAGATTAGTTATCAGTCGCAAAGGCAATATCGCTGAGCCCGGCTTCGCTCGCACGAGACATCACTTGTGCAACCGTATCATAACGTGATTCTTTATCTGCTTTCAAAATAATGGTTGGCTGACGCTGTTCCTGACCCGCTTGGTTAAATTTCGTCTGCAATTCATCAAGCGTGAGCACCTTGCCATTCCAGGCAACCTCTCCACTGGCATTAATACTGATGGTGACGTTTTTAGGCGGCAAATCCGTAATATCTGCTGTGGTTTTAGGTAAGGTTAATGGAATTGACGGGTTAGCAACGGTTGCTGTCACCAGGAAGATGATCATCAATACCAACATAATATCGATCAGTGGAATGAGGTTCATCTCATTCATACCTACATCGTTGTCTTCGCCCAATTGAAAGCCCATTAAGCCTGACCTCCCACCAGATTGTTTGTTGCTGCTTTAGTTTCTACCTGAGCTGCACTGTCCTGTTGCAACATGGTATCAATCAACAAACTGTGTGCCTGATCTTGTAACTCGTGTGACAAACTTCGATTGGCACGGGTACACATGTTATAAGCCAGTACCGCAGGAATCGCGACAGCCAAACCCAGACCGGTCATAATCAAGGCTTCACCAACAGGTGTCGCCACTTGAGCCAAGCCTGCCTGACCACTCTTACCTACTGCAACCAGCGCGTGGAAAATACCCCAAACCGTACCAAACAAACCTACAAACGGTGCCAGTGAAGCAATGGTACCCAAAACTGCCACACCTTTTTCAGCATTGGATTTTTCAGCTGAAATTTGACGCAACAACGCCTGTTCTGCCACAGCTTTACGTTGTTCAAAATTCAAAGCTGCAAATTTTGCTTTTAACTTGCTTAACGCTTGAGAAAGTTGAGCATAAGCTTGTTGTTTCAGTTGGCGAGTCCCCATTATACGTAAAATGAAGATGGTCCATGTCGCAATCGACATTGCCAATAACACGAAATACAGGGTTTTACTCACTGCATCAGCATGTTGCCAATAAACTGAAAAGTTCATACTCGAACTCCTAATAAATGTTAGCCGCGTGGATTCACTGTCAATTCCAATGGGAGGTTAGCCTTGATTGGATAAGCCACGCCATTTTCTTTGTACGGTTTGAATTTGGAACTACGCACAGAGCGTAAAATCTTTTCATCTAAAGCAGGAACACCCGTCGAACGTACTATATGCGCTGAGGTAATTACCCCTTTTTCATTCGCTTCAATATACACCATGGCTGTACGCGTTTGCCCTTGCAGATCGCTATTGCTATAGGATGGTTTTGGCGAACGGCTCCATTGCACGCCTGAACCACCAATCACAACATTTTTTGGTGATGGCAATGCAGGAGGCGCAACCGGTGCAGGCGGTGTAACTGGCGCAGGTGGAGGTGTCACTGGTGCGGGTTTCACCACTTTGGTTTCAGAAATCGTGGTCGTTACTGTCGGTTTCGGTGGTGCTTCCACCGGTTTGATCACGGGTCTCGGTGTTTCTGCTTTTTTAACTTGTTGAACCTTTTCTACCTTTTTCGGTGGGGGTGGAAGCTGTTTTTTTACAATTTCAACCTGTTTCACTTCTTTCGGTTTTGGGGGTTCTTTTTTCGGTTCCGCTTTAGGCTTTGGTGGTAGCGGTTTTGCTGGCCCTTGAATTTTTACAAAACGCACCTTTAACGGTTCTTTTTCAATCGGTTTCAGTTCCGGAGTTTTCATGTGCCCTACCGCCCACAACACGCCCATGTGACCCACCACTACCGCAAGCAAGGCAGTGATCATTTTCTTTTTCATTGGATTGGGAGTTTGCATCTTTAGAGCGGAGGATTGACTCATTAAAATCAGTTACCTAATTTAAGCGATTGTAGATCTATAAAGATTTCAGCAATCAGGCTCATCGGTTAGTACAATTAAAGCACCCCAATAATAAATGAGAAGTGTTTTCATTTGCAACTATTAAAATGCCCGTTTTGATAAGTTTTTTGAATCGAAAACGAAAAAGGCATGCCTAAAACATGCCTTTTAAACCAGTATTTTTAGCAATATTTATTGAAAAACAACTGTTTTATTGCCATCCACAATAATACGGTCTTCCAGATGCCATTTCACTGCACGGGCCAAAACATTGCGTTCCACATCTTGTCCAAGTTCACGGAGCTGATCAACGGTGAAATCATGGTTCACGCGTTCCACATCCTGTTCAATGATCGGGCCCTGATCGAGGTCAGCAGTCACATAATGCGCTGTTGCACCAATCAGTTTCACCCCTTTATCATAGGCCTGTTTATACGGGTTCGCACCGACAAAGGCTGGCAAGAAGGAATGGTGGATGTTGATAATTTTCATTTCCCAGTTTTTAACAAATTCTTCATCCAGAATTTGCATATAACGCGCAAGAATCAGTAAATCGTTGCCCTGCATGATTTCATCGATTTTGGCATAGGCTTCACGTTTATTTTCTTTATTCACCGGCACCACTTCAAACGGAATACCAAAGTTTTCTACCGCTTCACGCAAGGTGTCATGGTTGGAGACCACTTTGGTAATTTCACATGGTAAACCGCCACGCGCATGACGCCATAACAGCTCAAGCAAGGCATGATCGACTTTAGAAACCAGAATCCCGACTTTTTTCACATCACTGACCAGTGCCAGACGCCAGTGCATGTCATAGCGTTCTGCCACATTGCTGGCAAAAGTCTGGGTTAAACTTTCTTTACGGCTTTGCAAATTTTCCAGTTCAAATTCAACACGCATGAAATAACGTCCGCCCTGAGCTTCAGTCGCGTATTGATCAAGTGCGGTAATATTTGCTCCCTGATGATACAAAAAGCTCGAAACAGCTTGCACGATACCTGGTTTATCTTCACAAGTAATCAGTAAACGTGCCGTGTTAGCAGTGGACATATTCATGTTGGTTAATATCACTAATCAGTTAAATTGAAAAACAAGCCGAGTATTCTAACGCTTTTTTTAGGCTTTCTAAATAGGCTAGCCTGCATCATGTTTTTTACTGGACGATAAACTTTCAAAAAGCTCTGAAGGGCCGAGCGTTTCAAGTAAATGTTCATAAGTTTGACGGCTTTCACCACGCAGATAAGCCCCTTCCAGAAATACCATTTGACGTAATGCCTGCCACACCCATTTTTCTTCCAGATGGTTCGAATCGGTAATATGACCTGACATATACAGGAAGTTGGTCCAGTTGGTCAAAACAATCCACAAGTTAATAATCAGGGCTTCAATTTCTGAGTCTGTCATTTCCATTAAGCCCGCATTCACGAAAGCTTTATAGATTTTTTGCCCCTGCTGCATCACCTGTCCGGCAAAGCGTGGATACATTTTTCTAAAATCTTCATTATTTTCAACCAAATGATAGACATCACGATGCAAAAAGCGATAGGCCCAAAGCTGGCTGCTCAGCACCTGAAAATAACGAATTTTATCGTTGGCATCAAGCGGACGATCATCAGGCAATGCCAGCATCTCCAGAGTTTCGCCTTGATACTGCTCCATTAACTCTTTGATGATTTCGTTTTTATTGCGAAAATGGTAATACAAATTACCCGGGCTCATATTCAGTTCAGCTGCAATATGATTGGTTGTTACCGAACGCTCACCGCGTTCATTAAATAACTGTAAGCTGAGCTGTAAAATACGTTCTTTGGTTTTCACCGTTTTGGAGTGAGACATCCTAAAGTAACCATTCATTCAATAGGTTAGCGAACTAACACATAAAGTAACTTGACTATTTAGAGTTTTTACTCTAAAAATTAAATTAATCGCTTTTTATTCAATGGTAGCAGGTCATGAACAGTCAGACAAAAACAACTTCAATGACACCACATTCGTTTAATATTCAGCACTTACATGACGTACTAGAACAGCAAAAGCACGCTTACCTGCGTCATTCCTTTCCATCGGCAAAAGAGCGGATTGACCGTTTAGCACGCCTCAAGCGTATCTTAGTTAAATATCAAGATCAATTTGCTGAAGCAATTAATCAAGACTATGGTAACCGTTCTATTGGTGAAACCAAAATCGGTGAACTACTCACCTGCCTTGAACAGATCAGATATTATAGCAAGCATTTGACCGGCTGGATGAAACCTTCGAAGCGTCATGTTGGAATTATCCATCAGCCAGCAAAAGCATGGGTGCAATATCAACCCTTGGGTGTGATCGGGATTATTGCCCCATGGAACTACCCATTATTGTTGTCGGTTGGTCCGCTCATTTGTGCAATTGCCGCTGGTAACCATGCCATGATCAAGATTTCTAGTGCCTCCAGTCATTTTGGTCGTGCCTTGGAAAAAGCCTTGGGTGAAGCATTTCCGACCGAACTGGTTGCGGTGATTAATGGTGGCGGACCAGTTTCCGATGCTTTTAGCCATTTAGCCTTTGATAAAATTGTTTTTACCGGTTCAACCGAAATTGGTAAAACCGTAATGGCAGCAGCTGCAGAAAACCTGGTGCCGGTAATTTTAGAACTGGGCGGCAAATCACCGGTACTGGTTCATCCTTCTATTGATTTGCAAGATGTGGCACAGCGCCTGGCTGCAGGTAAACTGTGGAATTCAGGTCAAACCTGTGTGGCACCGGACTATATGTTCCTGCCTAAAGGTAAAACCGCCGAATTTGTTGAGCATTTTAAAGCCTGTGTGGAAGAGATGTATCCAAGTATTGAATACAATCAGGATTACACCTCGATTATTAATGACAAACAATACAACCGCCTGCAGGGCTATCTGGAAGATGCCCGTACCCATGGCGCTAAAATTATTGAATTAAATCCGGCACATGAAGATTTAAGCAAGGTTCGAAAAATTGCGCCAACCGTCGTGACCGGTGTCACAACGGAAATGCGGATTATGAAAGAAGAAATTTTTGGTCCGATCCTTCCTATTCTGGAATATGATCAAATTGACGATGTGATTGACTTTATTAATAGCCGTCCTCGTCCACTTGCATTATACTATTTCGACTTTGATCAGGCGCGTGCCGACTATGTCGCACAGCATACTCATTCAGGGCATTTCGGACAGAATATGGTATTAACCCATGTAGCACAGGATGACTTACCTTTTGGTGGGGTCGGTGCTTCAGGTATGGGCAAATATCATGGTCCAGAAGGTTTCTTCAGTTTGTCGCATGAACGGTCAGTAATGTCTAATCCAAAGCTGTATAGCTTAAAATTCATTCTCCCACCGTTTAACAAGCCGATTCACAAACTAATTTCCAAGACCCTTCTTCGATAACTGATCAAGGCATGATCTATCACACATGATCATGCCGCGTTTTTCTTAAATTCGCTTGTCTTTTAAGCGTATTTTTGGTATAAAACGCCCCTTGAATGATTTCATCCGTTTACTTTTAATGACTAGCCGCACAATCGGTGCTGTCTAGCAATGGAGTTCACCATGTCTAAGGTTTGCCAAGTTACCGGCAAGCGTCCAGTCGTTGGAAACAATGTCTCGCACGCCAATAACAAAACCAAACGCCGGTTCGAGCCGAACCTGCATCACCACCGTTTCTGGTTAGAAAGCGAAAAACGTTTCGTACGTATTCGTTTAACCACTAAGGGTATGCGTATTATCGACAAATTGGGCATTGAAAAGGTTGTTGCTGATCTTCGTGCTCAAGGTCAAAAGATCTAAGGAGTCAGTACAATGCGTGATAAAATTCGCCTAGTTTCTTCAGCTGGTACAGGTTATTTCTATACTACGACTAAGAACAAACGTACTATGCCGGAAAAAATGGAAATCAAAAAATTTGATCCAAAAATCCGTCAACACGTAATCTTCAAAGAAGCTAAAATTAAATAATTTTGACTTCTTGAAAAAAGCGGCCCTTCCGGGTCGTTTTTTTTTGCATTTTTTTTACCCGACTTGTTACACTTCTAGACATTCTTTTTTGGCATTTTTTGTGCTTATTCTTTTTTACCCTTAACTTTGGCTCAAGCTTAAGGAGTCTTTAGTGCCTCATGATGTAGATCTGATTATATTACTTGCCGTTGGCTTTGGACTGGCACTCATTTTTGGCTATATTGCTGCACGTATTCATCTTCCTCCCCTGATTGGCTATTTAGTTGCGGGTATTGTGATTAGCCCGAATACACCAGGCATTGTGGGTGATATTCATCTTGCCAACCAGCTGGCTGAACTGGGGGTCATGTTCCTGATGTTCGGGGTTGGCATGCATTTTTCCTTAACCGACCTGATGCAGGTACGCCGTATTGCCTTACCAGGTGCAGTTCTGCAAATTGCTGTAGCAACCTTACTTGGGATAGGCGTAACGATGATCTGGGGCTGGAGTTTTGGCTCGGCACTGGTGTTTGGTCTAAGCCTGTCCTGTGCCAGTACCGTGGTCCTCCTGAAAGCCTTGGGAGACCAAGGTCTGATCAACTCTGTAAATGGCAAGATTGCAGTGGGCTGGTTATTGGTTGAAGATCTGGTCATGGTGCTGGTACTGGTACTGCTCCCTGCCACTGCAGTTTTACTGGGTGGAACAGCAATTTCCGGTTCAGACCCAAATGCCAATATCTGGATGACTTTAGCTGTCACCCTATTGAAAGTAGCCGGCTTTATTGCCTTTATGCTGATTGTAGGTAAACGTCTGGTACCCTGGATTATGCAGATCGTTGCCCGTCTGGGATCCCGTGAACTGTTTACCTTGACCGTAGTGGCTGCTGCGGTTTCTATAGCCTTTGGTGCTTATAAGGTTTTTGGTGTATCGATGGCACTGGGTGCATTCTTCGCCGGGATGGTGGTCAAAGAGTCCGATTTCAGCCATCGTGCCGAAGAAGAAACTTTACCCTTACGTGAAATTTTCTCAATTTTATTCTTTGTCTCAGTGGGAATGCTGTTTGATCCCATGATTTTAGTGCAGCAGCCCTGGCATGTTCTTGCCGTGGTGGCCATTATTATGATTGGCAAGACCATCGCGGCAATGGCACTGGTGCTGTTCTTCCGTTATCCAATTAACACCGCTTTAACAGTGGGTGCCAGCCTTGCACAAATTGGCGAGTTTTCTTTTATTTTGGCAACTTTAGGCGTTTCACTAAATCTATTGTCTTTAGAAGGACAAAACCTGATTTTAGCCGGTGCACTTATCTCCATTACCTTAAATTCATTTGTGTTCTCTGCCATTGAACCGGTACAAAACTGGATTCGTGAACGCTCACATTTGGCCCGCTTGCTTGAACGTAGTGGTGACCCGCTATCGATGTTGCCAGATGAAGTCTCACAAGAATACTTGCGTGATCAGGTGGTGATTGTTGGTCATGGTGAGGTGGGACGCCGCATTACCAAAGCCTTAATGCAGCAAGAAATTAAAGTGGTAATTGCCGAGGAAAACCGTGAGATCGTTGAAAGCCTACGTGACAAAGGCATTGCGGCGGTATCGGGACACGCGACCGAAGCCGGGGTACTCATTCAGGCGCATATCCAGCATGCACGCCTACTGGTACTGTCTCCAATGGATATTCTGGATATCCATAAAATTGTCGACATTGCCAAAACCTTGAATCCACAAATTCAGGTGTTGGTATGTGCAGAAAGCAAGGAAGAAGCTGAGGTGATTCGCCGTGAAAATATCGGTCAGGTTTATTTTGCCAAAGAAGAAATGGCTATCAACATGACCAACCATATTTTAAACCAGATCCAGATTGCGCATCATCAAGCACCGACACACTAATCTTCAATCCATAAAAAAGCGCACCAAAGTGCGCTTTTTAGGTTTAAATAAGCTTAGCTCAGATACTTCGGCTGTTCATCCATGATTTCAGCCTGCCATTCATTGACCTGCTTTTCCATCATAGCAAACAAAGCCGCCTGCATCATGTGCTGGGCAATCACCTGCGTTTGATCACCAAGTAACGCTTTGACCTGATCATTAAACTGAATCTTGACTAGCGGTTCTTTTTCAGAGCCTGCATTTCGCAATGCCAACTCACCACCTTCAAGTTGAACAAGTTCTAAAATCGCTTCTTGACTACCAAATAATTCTTTCAAATGTTCTATAGACATATATCCTCCATGTTCAACATGGTGGCAAAGGGCTGTTGCACTTTGCATTACTTAGACTATTTATATAAGGTCGATGACAGAAACTTCAAGAGTACCGGTGCTAAAGTTTAAAATTCAACCATCTCATTACGAAACCCGTCAATTAACTGGGTCAGGTCACGATGCCATTCACGCAGAATTTTGGTATCCGGCAACCAGGCTTGAGGGGTTTGGGTCACTTTAATAATCAGGTTGGAAGAGGTTTCATCTTCAGGTTCTGGAGCACTCGGTTCGGGTGCATATTGACACATACGGTAGGCACGTTTTAGCTCGGCAATAAAACCCTGTTTCGCCAGCTGCTGCATCACAGTCACTTCAGGCGAAATCTGTCCTTTTTCTGCCATATGTTCTTCAATCGATTTCAAGGTCGGGGCAAAATCATTTAAACGGTAGTAACGAACCAGTTCCTGCAAAAATGCCAATACTGCACCATGCAAATGAAATACCGCCGCTTCACGATGTGCCTGAGCTTGCTGAATATGATCGGTTTGTTCTGCTTGTTGGCATGCAAGACGTGCAAAATACAGTTTCTGATTGGTACGATCGGCATGAAAGCGAGCAACACGAGACATGGTGATTTCCTAAGATTTGGCATGATTACACCGTTAAGATTAAACGGTCTTTCAGAAAAATGACAATAAAAATTGTGGAAGATTCATTTCAATGAGTGAGATATCGAGTGTCACTTCAATGATCATGGATGATTTCAGCCAGAAGAATTTACATCCTTCCAGATCAAGAGATGGGGATTCAATAGACCAATTCAACCTGATCAAAGCCTGGTTATTTTATCCATAAAAAAAGGAGCATGGCTCCTTTTAGTTTTTATTCCGCCGCTGGCTTGTCTTCAGCCTGCTTCACACGAATCCCCGCTCCATGCAAACGCAGGGTATTTAAGCCTTTAATCGCTTTCACCGCTTCACGGCCATGTGGCATTTCCACAAAAGCAAAACCCTTTGATTTACCTGTTGCAGCATCTAGAACCAAGGTGCATGACTCTACCGTGCCATATTGCTTAAACAATTCCAGCAATTCAGCTTCTGTCACTGTACGTTCTAAATTACGGACTAAAATTTTCATCTGATGACCTTTCAATAGGCTAAAAAAACCAAAAAGCACTCGCCTACTTACTTTTTGCACTTCAATATTGAGATAGTTTAATCGAGATCGATACCAAAATCTAAATTAATCGATTGCCGCTCAATTAAGGCACTTTTTACGGTTTGCTGACGCGGCTTGTAATGGGTCTCGGTCGTACACAGGTTGCGGGTCAGGTCATTCAGGAAATAGCTTTCAATTTTTCGTCCCTGTTCATCGACCTGATCCCGCGCCCAAAGATTCAGATTTTGCTTGGTTAAAATCAGTTCATTTTTGGCACGGGTTAAAGCCACATAGAGCACCCGGCGTTCTTCTTCCACTTCATCAAAATTGCCTTGCGCACGTGCGTGCGGATACTGTCCGGCAGAAACATTGGCCACATAACAAATTTTCTGTTCTGTGCCTTTGGCCGAATGGATGGTAATCAGCGTCACCACATCATCTTCAGACTGGCGTTCTATTTCACTGATCGAGACCGGATCGAGCACATATTCTTCCAGAAATTCACTCAGCTGATCATGTTTGGTGGCCAGCTGCTTGACCAGGTCAAAATCACCCATGCGTTTCGACCAGTCTTTCTTGGCGTAGTTTTCTTCCAGCTGTTCGAGCAGTGCTTCTATCCCCAAAGTGACACAAGCCTGCACCTGATCTTTTAATACCGACATCTGCTTCATGATCAGCAGCGTTTTCTCGGGAATGCGGCCAAATTTTTCCAGTTTGTCGAAAATCAGTTCTGGATTGTCCTGCTGCAATAATTGCTGCGCCAGCTTACTGGCTCCAACATCTCCCACGCCATTCCATAAGGTCAGAAAACGCATCCAGGCAATATCATCCAGCGGATTGGCAATCACCCGCAATAAACTAAGTAGGTCTTTGACATGTGCGGTTTCCAGCAGTTTCATGCCACCAATAAAACGGTACGGCACATTGGCCTGAATAAAGGCCGCCTCAATGTGACGTGCGGCAAAACTGGAACGCACCAGTACCATATGATCATGCCACGGCGTGCCTTGCAGAAAATGCCGCTCTTTGATATCAATGGCAATCCATTTGGCTTCATCAAACTCGTTCGGGAAGATATGCAGTTTGGGTTTAATGCCCTCGCCACGATGTGCATCCAGACGTTTCTCATACTTGATTGGACTTTGATCAAGCAACCAGTTGGACAGATCTAAAATTTGCTGTGTAGAACGGTAATTCTGTTCCAGTTTAAAAATCTGTGCATCCGGTACGCGTTCTTTAAAATGGTGGATATTTTCAAAGTCTGCGCCACGAAAACCGTAAATCGACTGGGCATCATCCCCCACACAGAACAGGCTGACTTTATCTTTTAATGGTTCCAGCAAAGCCCATTGCAGCGGATTAGTATCCTGCATTTCATCCACCAGCATATGCTGGCAAATCGAGGCGACATAATCACTGAGACCTTCCGATTGAGCCAGTGCCGATGCCACAACTGCCAGAATATCGTCATAATCCAGAAAGCTGCGCGCACGTTTTCGTGCCTCATACTCTTTCATGATGTCAGCAATCTGATCTTTATATTCCAAAAATTCAGGATGCTGTTTCTCTAAAGCAATACTGAGTTTTTGTCGGGTATTGCGGGCAAAGGAATACAGATCACACAGCTCTTTCGGTTTTGGCAGTGCATTGGGATTTTTTTTATCATCCTTACTGCGAATTAAGCGGAACATCATCAACTGATCATCACGGTCGATAATCGAAAACTGTTCCAGACCAAAAGCTTTCGGAATACGGCGCAGCAGATACATACAAAAAGTATGAAAGGTGGATGCGCGTAAACCTTTGGCCTGCTCACCCAAAGCCAATTCGACACGTGCCACAATTTCACTAGCGGAACGGCGGGTAAAGGTCAAAATTTGAATTTGATTAGCTGGTACACCTTGATCAATCAGGTAAGCTGCACGAGCCACAATGGTTTTGGTTTTGCCACAGCCTGCCCCTGCAAGTACCAGACTATGCTTTGCCTCCGTGGTGGCAGCCTGTTTTTGTTGCGGGTTTAATTCATTAATCAGGGTGGCTAAACTCATGGTGTCTCATCGTGCTAGGGAGATGAATAGTTTAACAGAGGTTTTAGTAAAACCTGAGTAATGCGCCTTGATTCATTTTTTTATTCCTTAAGCATTTTTTCAAAAACTGAATACTGTGTTTACTCAATCAAATGCCCATCGTTATTCCCTCTCCTTTTTAAGGAGAGGGTTAGGGAGAGGTTACTATTTAAAACTCCCCTCATCCTAGCCTTCTCCCTGAGGGAGAAGGAACTTCACAAATTTGATGATGTCTTAACTATTTAATATAAGTTCATTAAAATTATAGTTTCTTACATATTGCTCAACTGCTTCTTCCAAATACATTGAAGCATGCGCAATTGCATGTTCCATTGAAATTTCAGGAGGATTAATCCCGATAATTTGACTAAAACCCAAGTCATAAAGTTCATCAATACCATCGCCAACTAGACCCGCAAAAGCAATCACAGGCTTATTCAATCGCTTCGCGACCTGCGCCACCCCAAATGGTGTTTTGCCAAATTTAGTTTGAAAATCAATTTTGCCTTCACCCGTCAATACATAATCAGCCTGAGCAATTTTTTCTGTCAATTTGGTCTGTTCAATTACCAGCTCTACACCTGAACGAATCTTGGCACCTGCAAACACCATCAAACCAAAGCCTAGACCACCTGCTGCACCAGCCCCTGCGATATTTTGTTTGCTGATGTTTAATGCTGATTCAATCACATATGCAAAATGAGCAAGATTTCGGTCCAGTATTTTCACCATTTCAGCTGTCGCCCCTTTCTGCGAACCAAAAACAGCAGATGCACCATTTGCACCACATAAAGGATTGTTCACATCGCTGGCGATAACGATCTCAGTCTGTGCTAAACGGGCATCCAAACCGGAAAGATTGATACTTTGAATCTGATCGAGCTGACCACCGCCCACAGCAACCTCAGAGCCTGTGACATCGAGAAATTTTACGCCCAAAGCCTGTGCCATACCCGCACCGGCATCATTGGTCACGCTGCCGCCCAGCCCCATAATGATTTTAGATACGCCTAAATCCAGTGCAGTTTTAATCATTTCTCCGGTACCCACAGTGGTGGTGAGCAAAGGATTGCGCTGGGCAGGTTCTAAAAGATGGATACCATTGGCTTTGGCCATTTCGATAATGGCTGTTTTTCTCCCATCGACTAAACCGAAGTAGGTTTGGATTTTTTGTGAGGCTAATGGGCCAGTCACCTCACAATCAATCTTTTGTCCGCCTTGTGTAGCAATCAGAGCATCCACAGTACCTTCACCACCATCTGCCATGGGCACCAAAATACACACCGCATCTGGATATACATTTTGAATGCCACGCTGCATAGCCTGACAGGCCTGTTCGGCGGTCATACTTTCTTTAAAGGAATCGGGGGCAAGAACAAAGGTTTTAGGCATAATCAACAAAAAATGAAAGCAATAAATCTTTATACAATAAAAAAGAGCGCTCTATGCGCCCTTTTCTCCCAGTTCACTATTATACATCTGCCGAACTTTGCGGTACTTCACGTTTGATATACGATGCTAAAGTCAAATAATTAATCCCCTGAAATAAAACATCTATCGCCAGAAACAGCCCCAGTACCCAGAACGGAGCATCAGGTGATTTTAAAATCATAATCCCGGTCACCAGGGTTAACAGGCCCGAAAATAAGATCCAGCCCCAACCTTGATACACTTTAAAAATAATGGCACTAAAAATACGGATGATACCGGCCACGATCAATACAATTGCCAAGAGATTGGTCAGCACAATCGCGGTTTTTACCGGTGTGCTAAAAGCATAATAACCAGCAACCAGATACAGTACGCCAAACAGGGCCCATAGCCAGCGGGTCCCCCCTTCAAAAATTTTAAAAGCTGCAACAAAATGCAGAACACCGCCAATCATCATCAGTATGCCAAACAGGAATACCACAGAAAGCGTAGCAAAAGGTAGTGAAGCAAGCAGTACAAGAGCAAACAAGGTCAGTACAATGCCCAGAGCTAAATACCATTTTCGATTTTCATGCAGCTGATGTCGAACTAAATCATTTCCTACTGTTCTCATGTTTTTTCTCAAGTCTTTTGTTTAGGAATACCTGTAGTTTTAGCTGATTTTCGGTCAAAAGTCTGTTATTTCTCTGCATTTTAATCCACAGCCCGATATGCAACTATGGATAAAAGCATCGTTATCCCCCAGGATTATTTTTTCCAGCCCAATTCAATTGCGGTCATTTCATTAATTAAAGTCTGCTTCAATGAATCCGGCATTTTGCTTTTTTGTTCCGAAACCGGGATATATCCCGCCATCAACTCTGCTTTGACTTGCGGAAATAAAGGCTGCTGCTTTGGATAAGCATAACCCAGTGGATAAATGGGCTGACCTGTCGTTAAATCATATTTGTCACTTGCACCAAAAGCATGGAGCAACTCATGCACCAGTACAATCTTGTTTTGTTCAGCCTGCTTTTTCGATGCAAATAAATTCACCGAACCAATGCGGCCTTTTTGCAAGGCAGTGGAATGTTTCAACTCTTTAATTTTTTCGGGATCATAATAATTTAAATACAGGGTCACACTGGGTGAACCGTCAGCACGTTCATGCTGTTTCCATGCATAAAAACGGAATTTCAGACTCCATAAAATATTATCCAGCATGGTTGCCTGTGGGGGTACTTTCGGGGGCAATTGTTTCAGTTCACGACCCAACTGAAAATAAATGGCAATTGGCTGTCCGCGATACTGTGCCGACATCTGCTGGAGATATGCTTGTGCTCCATTCAGTTCAGACAAGTTTAGCGATTGAATATAGCTTTGAGTCGCAGCTCGCCCATCTGCATTGACAGGATGCAGCATGACTATAATGGGTTTGGACCAGTCCTGGTTCTGGTCACGGTAGGCATTTACTGCCACAATCAATAAAATGATGAGTAAACACAGTATCCGAATGTTTTTCCACATATTATCCAATGCTCTGCTTTTTTATTTTTCTTAAATACATTTGACTCATTTCAATTTTAGTTTCAAATAAATTAAGCGTTTTTATCAAACCTGATAATTTAGCTCGACCATAATTTCGTGAATCAAAATCAGGTTTTACTGCACTAATATATTGTCCAACCATACCCAAATTTGCCCAGCCATTTTCATCAGCGTTATCTTTAACAGCTTTATAAATCAAATTTAAAGTAGCCCGATCCATTGCTTCGGGTAAAGTACTTTCTTTAGTTTGTTGGATAGCTTTAGATTCTGTTGTCTTTACAGTTTCTGCTATTTTTTTATCTTGTACTAATGCTAATTCCTCATCCTCACCATTTTTAACATCTACATCCGTTAGGAGATTTTCTACATAAATAAATTTATCACATGCCTTTTTAAAAGCTTCAGGAGTCGATTTCTTACCAAAACCATAAACACTCAGACCATTTTCACGAATACGTGAAGCCAAAGGAGTAAAATCACTATCACTTGATACAATACAAAAACCGTCTAATGCACCTGCATACAGTAAATCCATAGCATCAATAATTAAGATCATATCTGTGGCATCTTTGCCTTTTGTATAAGCAAATTGCTGAACAGGAGTTATTGCATGAGGCAGTAGAACATCTCTCCATTTTTTTAACGCTTCACTACTCCAATCTCCATACACTCTTTTTACACTTGCAATTCCATATTTAGCGACTTCTTCAAGTACAGATGAAATGGCGTTAATTGATGAATTATCTGCATCGATTAATACTGCAAACTTTTTTGTTTGAATTTCCACTCTTACCCCAATTAAAAATTTGATTCAGTTGTTATATAAATTATTTTGGCATAAAAAATGCCGACTTCCGTCAGCATTTTTTGCATTTCTTAAAACTTAAGCTTCAACCCATTTTCCATCATTGAAAACCAATGACCATTTGGTTTGCTTGCCTTCAGCATTTTCAGAACCAATATATTGCGCCTGATTCTTACGACTGAATTTCACCAAGGTTGGGTTGCCTTCAGGGTCGACATCCGGTGCTTGCAAAATAAACTGGTATTTTGGATCCAGCTGCTCAGCCACGGTACGGAGTTCAGCCACTTTCGGTGCGCGGGTTTCACGCACTTTCGGGAACTTGCTGGCCGCCAGGAATAAACCTGCTGCGCCATCACGAAGTACAAAGAAATCATCATGCTTGGTCGAACGCAGGTGTTCCATTTTAATTGGATCTACACGCGGAGGTGCAGGCTGACCATTCTTTAACACTTTACGGGTATTGTCACAACTGGTGCAGGCAAAGTAAGGTCCAAAACGACCGGTCTTGAGCTGCATCTCGCCATGACATTTATCACATGGAATGGTTGGACCATCATACCCCTTAATCTTGAACTCGCCTTCTTCCAGTTCAAAACCGGCACAGTCCGGATTGTTCCCGCATATATGCAGTTTACGGCCGCCATCAATTACATAGCTGTCCATGGCTGTACCACAAATCGGACAGCGTTTTTTCGACATCAAGTCAGCCGTTTCTGCTGCGTCGTCATCCGACAGCGCGGCCAGAGACTCAACCGGGGTTAAATTCAGCGTGCCTTTACAACGCTCTTTAGGCGGCAGGTTATAGCCTGAACATCCCAAAAATACGCCTGTGGTTCCAGTACGAATCTGCATTGGACGCGAACATTCAGGGCAATGTACCGCTTCCACTTCCACAGGCAGGTTACGGCGCATGCCGTGCTCGCCTTGTGCTGTGGTCAAGCGCTTCTTAAAGTCGCCGTAGAAATTATCCAGCAACTCTTTCCAGTTCCGCTGACCATCGGCCACTTTATCCAGCTGACCTTCAAGATCTGCGGTAAAGTCATAGTTCATCAGGTTATTGAAACTTTCATCCAGACGATCGGTCACAATTTCGCCCATCTTTTCGGCAAAAAGACGACGATTATCCAGCTTCACATAGCCACGATCCTGAATGGTAGAAATAATGGCTGCATAAGTCGAAGGACGGCCAATACCTTTTTTCTCTAATTCTTTTACCAGTGAGGCTTCAGTGAAACGAGCAGGTGGTTTGGTAAAGTGCTGTGATGGATCCAGTTTTTCTAGTTTCAGTATTTCACCGACTTTCACGGCAGGCAATAACACATCATCATCCGACTTGTTTTGTCCGCGCACTTTGGTGAAACCATCAAAGACCAGAGTACGGCCTTTGGCTTTCAGTTCCACACCGTTGGCATCGACTAAAATGGTCGAAGACAGATATTCTGCCGGAGTCATCTGACAGGCAACAAACTGGCGCCAGATCAGGTCATATAAACGCTGTGCATCACGTTCTACGCCTGCAAGGCTGTCGCCTTTCAACGCCACATTTGAAGGGCGAATGGCTTCATGGGCTTCTTGTGCACCCGCCTTGTTGCCATAACGGTTTGGCTTGGCAGGCAGATATTTTGCACCAAACTCAGATTCAATATGACCACGCACCATATTGACCGCATCATCGCTCAGGAAAGTGGAGTCGGTACGCATGTAGGTGATAAAACCTGCTTCATACAGACGCTGCGCCAGCATCATGGTTTTCTTTACAGAAAAACCTAAACGTGTGCTTGCAGCCTGTTGCAGGGTTGAGGTGATATATGGTGCGCTTGGGTTGACCTTGGTCGGTTTATCTTCACGACTGGCAACTTTATATTCAGCACCTTTGATCAGGTTGAGTAAAGCATCAGTTTCAGCTTGATTACGCAGTTTGAGGGTTTTACCGCCCTGCTTCACAGCTTCAAGACGGATATCATCTTTTTGAGATTTGGTATCTGCAAAAACCTGCCAGTATTCTTCAGGAATGAAGGCACGAATTTCACGTTCGCGTTCCACTACCAGTTTGACGGCAACCGACTGTACACGACCTGCCGACAAACCGCGGGCAATTTTTTCCCATAACAGTGGCGAGATCATGAAGCCTACAACACGGTCGAGGAAACGGCGGGCTTGCTGCGCATTGACCTTATCGATATCCAGGCGTGCCGGCTGTTTAAAAGCTTCCTGAATGGCATTTTTAGTAATTTCGTTAAACACCACGCGCTGATAGCGTGAATCATCTCCGCCAATGACTTCTTTTAAATGCCAGGCAATGGCTTCCCCTTCACGGTCCAAATCCGTTGCAAGGTAGACTTCATCGACTTGCGATGCCAGTTTTTTCAGTTCCGCCACGACATTTTCTTTGCCTGGAAGCACTTCATAGTGCGCTTTCCAGCCATGCTCAGGGTCAACGCCCATACGGTTGACCAAAGCCTGTTGCGCTTTTTCCGCTTTTTGTTCATCGGTCAGTTTGGCACGTGATACAGGTTTTTTTTCTGTACTTTTAGATCCGCCCGTCGGCAAGTCACGGACATGGCCCACCGATGATTTTACGATGTAATTTGGACCCAGATATTTGTTGATTGTTTTCGCTTTTGCAGGCGACTCCACAATCACTAAGGCACGTTTGTTCGCAGCACTCGGTGATTTTGCTGTGGTGCTTTTGGATGTGGACCGAGGAGCGTTCGCCATAGTTAACCGTTAATCCTGTTTGATGGGTTTATAAATTAAAATTCAGCCAAAGACGTTAAATAAGCTTTGATGTCATCTAACTGAGTTGCTCGAAGGTCTGATTCTTCATCCCAATAGAGTCCTACACAGTTTGCCTGCATATCAATAGCATAAATGCCCTTTAATGCAATGGGAAAATCGTTAAACTTCTCATCACCTTGCACAACTTTGAGTTTCTGATCTTCCACACGTGCACGCATCAATGGCAGTCGGGCATCTGGAATTAAAATGCTGTAATAAGCCACCATGCTGGCACGCTTTTCCGTTGCCATGGGCACTTTGGTCCAATCGGGAGCGGCCACTAAACGCGGATGTAAAGCCATCTTGCGCGCCTTTTCACGCATCAGACCTAATGCTTTTTCTCTTGGGCTGACACGTAGCCCAAAAATTGAGCCGAGTACAAACAGCACAATAAAGACTGTAATCCAAATTCCAGTATTTTCCATAGCACAACCTTTTTATTCCTTTATTAGAGTTGCATAAGCTGAATATAAAACGCAAGTTACAGCGATAAAATTAATTCAGGAACAGCTCATGACTATACAGGACTTCAGTACCATTCCAGTAAATATATCCTTTCTCAATCAATTCATTAAGCAATAATCGCACATCCGATTTCGGAAAAAGCTGCTCCAGCAAATCGCGCAAGGCATAAATGTCTTTCGGTTTATCGGATTTTAATTCGCGTAGTTTTTGCGCCACAATCACCTGCACCGGATCAATCTTGGAAAAGTTTTTAAATAACTCTTTTTGTGCCTGATGCAATGTTTTGGCCTGCACTTCTTCTACTTCTTGTTGTGAAGATTCAGGGGATAAATCAGCAAAAGCAGCAGAAATATTTTGCGATTTATCTAAAGATTTTTCCTGCTCTAAATCTAGTTGCATCCATTGCTTAATGACTTTTTTACGGAAACTGATTTGCTGGTCAAAACGTTTCACAATTTTTAGATTAATCAATAAGCCAATGAGATGCTGAAGCTGATCATTTTCGACTTGCAAAATATTCGCCAGCGAGTTCTTCAATTTCTCCAGCGTATTCGGTTTGCCCTTCATTTTCCCTAAAGCATCACAATACTTTTTGACAAGCAACAAATCCGGTTTTTGCAGAATGGTCTCGACACTGGGAATTTTGTACTTTGTATTTAACGCCGGTTCTTCAGCCTGAACCTGGATCAGACTACAGTTCAGGTTGGAAGACTGCAGCATTTCGAGCAACATTTCACTGCTTGGCATGGCAGAGATGAGTTCAATAGAAACATCGGCATCTAGCAGCGCAAGCAGTTGCCCAACCACAACCGCATACTCAAACTCTTTGTGCTCGACTTCTGCCGTTTCCAGAATGACCACTTGCCCACTGCTGACCCAACTTGAAAATTCCGTTAAATATTGCAGAGAATATTCAAATTTTCCCTGACAATTAAACAGGTAAATTGCTGCATAATGCGGAATGATGTTACGCAACAATTGCGCAGTCGGCATATTATTTTCAAGATCAAGAAGAACGACTTTATGACTCATATCTTCGAATAAACAGTTCGGCTAGGCAGATGCCGTGCATTAGAACGGGAACCATGGCAAAGGTCAAATACTTTATGCTTCTGGTTTTTTACTCAGTGGCATGACTCAACCTAGTGCTTTAATTTTAGAAGGTTATTCAATGGCAAAGGAAAGGATAAGTTAAGTTCTTTTTCAAATAAAAAAGCCCTGATCAACACCAAGGCTTTAATACACGGACGGGTTCAGCTCAATAATGCGGTGGCCGGTTGGACATCGGATCAAAGGCAGCAATGCCTTCCGATAAATCGGCAGATTCCACACGCTGATAAAGCAGCTGCATTTGCTTCTTTAAATCCATAATTTCAATATGTTGACGTGTTACCTGTTCATTCAACTGTTCAACTAAATCATCTAAAAATGTAATTCGGACTTGCAAATCTTCCAAGTGTGCGGAAAATGACGCCTGATCATTAAGATTTTTTTGTTTAGTCATTTTAAGTCCTCATTGGGGATTTCAGGAAACAGTATGGCCTATATTACTTTAAGGGATGTCCAACTTGCGTTTGGCGGACCGTCCCTGCTCGACGGCGCGAACTTTAATCTGGAACGCGGTGAACGAGTCTGTTTGATTGGCCGTAATGGTGAGGGTAAGTCTACCTTACTTAAACTCATCGAAGGAAGTTTGCTACCAGATCGTGGTGAAGTTTCTATACAAAATGGCATCACCATTTCCATGCTGGCCCAAGATGTACCGATGGATTCCGGCAAAGTCGCCGACATTGTAGCCGATGGTGCAGGTGAAGCTGCTGCTGTACTAAAAGCTTATCATGAAGCCAGTGATGCCTGCGTACTGGGAGATATGGAAGCCTGCGACCGCATGGGTAACTTACAGCACAAACTCGATCAAGTCGATGGCTGGGCTTTAGAGAACAAAGTAAATTCAATTTTAAGCAAAATGGGGTTAGACCCGGATGCCGATTTAGCCGATTTGTCCGGTGGTCGTAAACGTCGTGTTCTTTTAGCACGTGCCCTACTCACTCAACCCGATGTACTTTTACTCGACGAACCAACAAACCATCTGGACGTTGAAAGTATTGAATGGCTGGAAAAATTCCTGCTCGATCAAAATAATCTGACCCTGTTATTTATTTCGCATGACCGTTCATTTGTCGACAGCATTGCCACCCGTATTGTCGAGTTGGACCGTGGTCAATTGCGCAGTTTTGAAGGCAACTATTCACGTTACCTTAACCTTAAAGCTCAGCAAATGGAAGCAGAAGAAAAGCAAAATGCTTTATTCGACAAACGTTTAGCTGAAGAAGAAGTCTGGATTCGTCAAGGCATTAAAGCACGCCGTACCCGTAACGAAGGCCGTGTCCGTGCCTTAAAAGAATTGCGTGAAGAATCAAAAGCACGTCGCTCACAGCAAGGCAAAGTGAGCATGGCCACTCAGGACGCCAACCGCTCAGGCAAGGTCGTGTTTGAAATTGAGCATTTACGTGTGGCCTTTGGCAATCAGGAACCGATTATCAAAGATTTCTCTGCCTTGGTATTACGTGGCGACCGTATAGGTCTGGTCGGTGATAACGGTGTCGGTAAAACCACGCTGATCAAAGCTATTCTAGGCGAGATTGAACACGGTGGTTCGGTAAAAACCGGCACCCAGCTTGAAATTGCCTATTTTGACCAGCTACGTAATGCACTTGATTTAGAGAAATCGGTTAAAGACAACGTTTCTGAAGGTTCGGACTTTGTCGATGTCAATGGTGGCCGCCGTCATATCTATAGCTATTTACAGGACTTCCTGTTCTCACCTGAACGTGCGCGTACACCGGTTAAAGCGCTTTCTGGTGGTGAACGTAACCGTATTCTGCTCGCCAAACTATTGCTCAAACCATCCAACCTGATTGTGATGGATGAACCGACCAATGACCTGGATATGGTGACGCTTGAACTGCTAGAAGAAATGCTCGGCTATTATAAAGGTACTCTGTTACTGATTTCGCATGACCGTGCCTTTATGGACAACGTCGTGACATCCACCTGGGTATTTGACGGCAAAGGCAATATCGATGAATACATCGGCGGTTATCAGGATTACTTGCAACAACGTCCTGATCAGACTGTGGTTGATCAGAAAAGTGATGTCAAAAAAGCCGTGGCCAAAGCAGAAGCCAAAGCGGCTGAACCTGCTCCGGCAAAGAAAGTGAAACTCAGCTATAAAGATCAGCGTGCTTTAGAGCAACTGCCTGCTGAAATGGAAGCGCTGGAAAAAGAGCAAGCTGAAATTAACGCTCAACTTGCCGATGGTTCCCTGTTTGTGAGCGATGCAGACAAAGCCATGAAACTTTCCAACCGCTTGACTGAAATTGATGACCTGTTACTGGAAAAATTAGAGCGTTGGGAAGAATTAGAAAATCTTGTTAACAGCAACTGATCTGATTCATTCTAGGGGCACCTGTAATTGGCGTTGCAGGTGCTTTTTTATTAAAAAAATAACTTCATGTTACACTTGCAAAAAACTTTTGTTCAAAATGGTCACTATGAGTAAAAAGCCAGATTACACTCCCGGAGAATTCCAATGGTCTTTCCTGCTCCCTCAATATTGGGGCATCTGGATTGGGATTGTCTTACTGATGATTTTGGCGATCTTACCTTGGGCGATTCAGTACCGCTTGGCCACTTTTATTGGCAATCTGGCCTTCGACAAGCTGAAATCGCGCCGCAAAACCACAGTCCGTAATCTGGAAGTCTGTTTTCCTGAATGGTCTGCACAGCAGGTTCAGGAGAATGCACGTCAAGTTTTTATCGACCAGATGATTGGGATTTTTGAAACATTGAATGCCTGGTACTGCCCGCAATGGTTTAAAGACCGCGTCACGATTGAAGGCCTGGAACATATTCAAAATGCCCAAGCCGCAGGAAAAGGCGTTTTACTGCTTGGTACGCATTCTACTTTGCTGGATGCCGGTGGCTACCTGTGTGCCCAGTATTTCGAACCGGATGTGGTTTATCGTCCGCAGAACAATCCTTTGCTCGATATGCTGATTTACCGCTGTCGTGCCACTATTTATGCCCACCAGATTGACCATGACGACATGCGTGGCCTGATTCGCAATCTGAAAGAGGGTCATGCCATCTGGTATAGCCCGGATCAGGATTTTGGTTTAAAACAGGGTGTGATGGCACCGTTTTTCGGTACTCCTGCTGCCACGGTAACGGCACATCGCCGTTTACTGAAAATATCCAAAGCCGTACCAATTCCTTTATATTTTTATCGTAGCGGTGATTTAAAAGATCCGCGTTATCATGTACTGATTGAACCTGTGGTGGATAATCTGCCCAGTGAAGATGAAGTCGATGATGCCACACGTGTCAACCAGATTATTGAACGTCAGCTGCGTATTGCCCCGACCCAATATATGTGGTTCCATCGTCGCTTTAAAACTCGTCCGGAAGGCTTTGAGAAAATCTATTAATAAGATAATTAAGATAACTAAGAAACCTCGCACAGAATCTACTATCGTGTAAAGGCGACAAGGATGTCGCCCGTTAGACTGCGATATCATGGATGTATCGTCAGTCCAACAGATGGTTTTGTTACTTTTGCCGAAACAAAAGTAAAGAATAAACTCCTAATATTGGATAAATGAACGGTAAAACTCCGCTTTGCGACAACCCTAAAGGCAAAAAACCATGAAAGTGATGCAACTTCTTCCTGAACTGAATAGCGGTGGCGTAGAACGCGGTACTTTAGAAATCGCCCGTGCCTTGGTTGCAGAAGGTCATGAATCTTTGGTGGTGTCGAATGGTGGCCGGCTAGTGGCCCAGCTTGAAGCGGAAGGTTCAACACATTTGATGCTAGCCATTCATAAAAAAGCCCTGTCGAGCTTATGGCAAATTCGTCCGCTACGTCAGCTGATTGAACAGCACCAACCAGATATCGTGCATATACGTTCCCGCGTGCCTGCATGGCTGACCCATTTTGCTTTAAAAGGCATTCCTGCTGCGCGTCGTCCACATTTAATCAGTACCGTGCATGGCTTCTATTCAATTAACCGTTATAGTCAAATCATGACCCAGGCTGAAAAAGTCATTGCCGTATCGGATAGCGTGGTGAAATACATCACCGACAACTACAAAAATTGTCCAGCGCAGGATATTGTCCGGATTTACCGTGGCATAGACCCTACCGCTTTCCCACATGGTTATCAGCCGTCTGTACAATGGCTGAATCAAACTTTTAAAGACTTTCCTGAACTGGAAAACAAGTTTTTACTCTGTCTTCCAGGACGGATTACCCGTTTAAAAGGTCATGAAACCCTGATTGGATTGGTCGAAAAATTACAGCAACAATACCCCAACTTGCATGCGGTAGTGGTGGGTGGAGCCGATCCGAAAAAAGCCGCTTATTTGAAAGAAATGCAGGACACAATTCAAGGCAAAGGCTTAACTGACAAAATCACTTTCGTTGGTCATCGCTCAGATATTCGTGAATGGCTGGCATTTAGCGATGTGGTGCTCTCCCTTTCCAATCAGGCAGAAACCTTTGGTCGTACTGCTTTAGAAGCACTATCGGTAGGCACTCCGGTGATTGGCTGGAACCGTGGCGGGGTTGCGGAGATCTTATCGCAGCTGTATCCACAAGGTTTAATTGCCGTGGATGATCACGCTGCACTGTTCAATGCAGTCAAGAATCATCTGGATGAACCGCAACAAGTAAAGCCAGTCACAACATTTAGCTTGAAAGAGATGTGTGATCAGACGCTTCACTTATATAAGCAAGTCTTGAAATAGACTTCATTGATTATATAAGCAAGTCTTGAAATAGACTTCATTGATGAGTCATTTTTCAATGGCGACAAGCTGTTAGTAATACCGAAATTAAAAGCAAATTTTCGTAAACATTGAATAATTGGATATATGAAGAGGATGACAGGCATTGATATTTCGAAAGCCATAACGTATTAAACCCTCCACACCCGAAATCGTACCATGAGCCAAATGAGCAGCGGCCAGAAAATGGTATTGATGATATCGTGCACACTGGCACCAATATGCCACAGCCCATAATTGATTAAATCATCACGGGCATCCAACAGCTCTGCAGCAATTGCAACAATAAGCACAGCCAAAATCGCCCACTTCGACTTCAACTGATGATGGTGGAAAAACGCCACGATAAAAAATAGCGTCAGCCCTGCATAAATATGTAAAGCATCACGTGATAGTTCAGTAAAATTTACGACATAAATTTTAAGTTCTTGAAATGTTGATAAATACATGGCTGAAATTTTATTTTCAAGAGGTTCTATAAAACCATAGACCCGAGTTCTGCATCCTGCAAAACTCGGGTACATGAGGTTGTGCTTTCAAATGTTATTTTTATTCTGTTATTGCTATCCATTGCTGCATCATATCCATGATGACTTTCTATCAGCCATGTGTTTGATCTTCCATAATGGGATTTTCCTTTCCCGGCTCCTTGGCTGATGAGTACAGATTAAGCTAGTTTATAAAAAAGAAACATTCGCAATTGACCTAAATCAATGTAAGCCATTTCGTACACTTTTCTATTATTTAATCTGCCTGCTTGATTGCATTTTTATAGCTCTGGGCAATTTCATCGGTGACTGGTTTTTCTTCTTTTTCAGCTTTTTCAATACCTTCTTTTATTGTTTCTTGTGCCTGCTGTTCATCAGCATCCGTTTGCTCCAGTTCTTCTTGCACCCCTTCAAAAACACGTCCTGTCTGTAAAACCACATAAACCGGAAAATGGTCTGAACCTATATGAGGCAATCTTTTCATATGGACCAAGGCAAAATCGGTACTGTGAAAAATATGATCCAGCGACCAACGCAATAAGGGATAATCGGCATGGAAAGTATTCACAAAGTGACGCCCCACGCGTGGATCGAGCAAACCACTCATGCGCTGAAACAGTCGGGTCGTTCGCGACCAGGCCACATCATTCAAGTCTCCCATCACAATACAGCTTTCATCCAGATCCTTGATCTGGTCACCCACAATTAATAGTTCAGCATCCCGTAGCGTCGAATCTTTCGCTTCAGTAGGGCTCGGCGGTTTGGGATGCAGGCAATAAAGCTGGACCGGTTGACCTGAACGTAAAATGACTGTGGTATGAATGGAAGGAATCTCATCACTTAAAATGAACTTGACCTCGGTATCTTTCAGCTCTAAACGGCTATACAGATGCATGCCGTATAAATTATCCAGAGGTACAGGCACCCGATAGGGATAATCTTTTTCAATCACGGAAAGTGCTTTTTGCCAGACCTGATCTGATTCTAGCGTTAACAGCAAATCTGGCTGATGCTTTTGAATCTGCTCAATTAACAACTGGTATTGGGTATTTGACGTCAGTACATTAGAAATGATCAGGGAGATTTGCTTGTCAGGATTCAGCTGATGTTTGCGGACATGCTTGACCTGCTTTTTCCAAAGAAAGGTATAAGGCAGCACCATTTTGAGCTGGTACGCCAGTGCCGCAATCAGACCGATAAAAATAATTTCCCGTGTTAAATTCCAGGGTTGCTCCCAGACCAGCAGCAGAACAAAAGCAATCAGTCCTAAAACCAGAATTTGTAGCCTTGGAAAATCAGCACCTCGAATCCACCACTCATCCCGTGGAATCAGTGACCAGAATGTCAGCCATATCACTAAAACTGCAATTATTTCCACCCAAATCATCAGCTTTACTCTGTTTATCTTGGTAATTCGATCTGCAGTTGAAAAACTTTATCAATTTTGTATGTAACATAAACAAGAGATTTCTCTCAATAATATTGATGTTTTCATTATGTAGTACTTGCAGTCACGTCCCTTTTTGATACACTCGAATCCCTTTTGATTTTTTTAACGCACCGAGGCGAAGTGGCATGAAAGTAGGTCTGGTCGGTTGGCGCGGGATGGTAGGTTCCGTCCTTATGCAACGTATGGTTGAAGAGAATGATTTTGCTCATTTTGAGCCATTCTATTTTTCTACCAGTAATGCAGGTGGTGAAGCGCCTGCGTTTGGCGGTAAGACTGCCCCAGCACTTATGGATGCATCAGACATTAACAGTCTGAAGCAGATGGATGTCATTATTACCTGCCAGGGTGGTGATTACACCACTGACGTTTTCCCGAAACTGAAAGCTGAAGGCTGGAATGGTTACTGGATTGATGCAGCTTCTACCTTACGTATGGATGATGAAGCCATCATCGTGCTTGATCCGGTCAACATGAACGTGATTAAAGATGGCCTGGTGAATGGTACTAAAACATTCGTTGGTGGTAACTGTACCGTTTCCTTGATGCTGATGGGCTTAGGTGGTCTGTTCCAGAATAATCTGGTGGAATGGGCAACTTCGATGACTTATCAGGCCGCTTCTGGTGCGGGCGCGCAAAACATGCGTGAACTCATCAACGGTATGGGTTACTTGTATAACAATACCAAAGATTTGTTAGATGACCCTCGCTCTCCAATTTTAGAGATCGATTCTAAAATTGCGGCTTTACAACGCAGCGAAGGTTTCCCGTCTGCAAACTTTGGCGTGCCTTTAGCAGGTTCTTTGATTCCGTATATCGACAAACAGCTTGAAAGCGGTCAGTCGAAAGAAGAATGGAAAGGCCAGGTTGAAACCAACAAGATTCTGGGTAACTCGCAGATTGTTCCTATTGATGGTCACTGTGTGCGTATTGGTGCAATGCGCTGCCATTCTCAAGCACTTACATTGAAATTGAAGAAAGATGTACCGCTTGATGAAATCGAAGACATTATCCGTAATGCAAACGATTGGGCAAAAGTCGTTCCCAATACCCGTGAAGCATCGATGACCGATCTGACGCCAGTGGCTGTTACAGGTACCCTGTCTGTTCCAGTGGGTCGTTTGCGTAAACTGAATATGGGTAAAGAATACCTTGGCGCATTCACTGTCGGCGATCAGCTGCTATGGGGTGCTGCAGAACCTTTACGCCGTATGTTACGTATCCTGATTGATTACAAAAATGCTTAAGTGCTAAATGAAAGAAAAGCCGATCACAATTGATCGGCTTTTTTATGTATCCTTTATGTTAAATGTTTTACAATTCTGCAACACCTCGTTAATGTATAACTTTCGCAATACGATAAGAAACCGAGCTAAAGATTAAGATGACCGTATATAACAAATTAAAGATAGCCATTTTAGCCATTATTGCTTCGCAGAATATTCATGCGATTACTATTGATCCTATTCAAGTTCAATCTGCAGCAGGTGAATTATTGTATGCGGAAATGAATTTTCGCAATGCTGATCCTCATGCACAAATCCAGGCCAGCCTGGCTGATGCAGAAGATATCGCAACTTTAGGCGCTGTCTATCATGCTCCCGGACATCTCAATTTCTTTACCCGTCGCGATAGCTCGGGCAATGGTGTCATTACCATTACCTCATCACGCCCCTTAACGGATGCTGAATTGAACATTATTGTTAAAATTCAGGAAGGTAATGCGACACGTTTACAGCATATCAAGACCCCTCTGAAGCGCAGCCAGATAAATACTCAGGTACGGGTCTCAGGCAATGAAAAACCTTTAATGCCTATCACCATTGTGAATGAAAAAGATATTGCCTTACAACTGCCTGAAAGTACGCAATTTCGGATTGAAAAACCACAAACGGCACTACCGCAATCATTTGAAGCACCATTAATGGTACATAAAGCGGCACCGCCGATTTTAAATAGTACCTCTGCTGCACCCGTCGTCATTGCAGCAATGGCGACACCATCTGCCCAGCCGGTTCAGACTCCACAAAATGCGCCACTCAAAACCAAGAGTTCCATTGCAGCACAACGTTTGACAAAAAATGAAGCGAAAATTTCAGCTAACTCAAACAACTCGAATAATAATGTCTCCACAGACCCGTTAGTCCGACTATATGCAGCATCTGCACATCAACATGTGGCTAAAGCAAAAGTAACGGCAGAACCTGTAGCAGCCGCTGCGCCAAAAGCCAAATCAGAAACAGCGCCTACACCATCACCTCAGCCTGCGGCTACAGCACCAGCCAACCAGCATGTAGTGCAATCGAATGAGTCACTGTGGGCAATTGCCTCACGTGTGGCCACTGAGCAAAATCGTCCGATTGGCGAAGTCATGAAACAAATCAAGGCCAATAATGAACATGCCTTTATTCAAGGTGATGTGAACCGTTTACGCCGTGGTGCCGCTTTGAATTTAAATACTGTGACCAGCCCTAAAGAAGAGCAAAAAGCAAAAGTTGCCCATTTAGCCCAAGCCCCTTCCAAACCGTCCAATCAGTCGGCTAAAGCCAAATATCGCTTGAATCAGGCAGAAATGAGCCTGGTTGCAGAGAAAGAACAAGATTCAGCCAGCGGTTCTGCCAAAAAGAACACAGAAAAAAGGCAAACTTCAAATGAATTATCATTAAAAGTTATGACATCGCGTGAAAAAACCGTTAAATTACAGAGAAACGTAACACAGTTAGAATTGGCATTGCGTAACAAGGATCACAGAATTCAATTATTAAATACTCGTCTTGCCCAATTGCAGCAACAATTGAAAGCACAACAAGTACAGAAAAAGCCAACGCACTAAGGGTGTTATACAATTTGATTTTTTAGGATGGGTTTCATGGATAAAAACTCAATCCTACAAGGGGTAACAACATGCTGCTTTATGTGATTCCGTTTATATTGTTATTAGTGATCGCAGTTGTATTAAAAAAGCGCGAGGCAAGTAAACAAACAGAACAAACACCAAAGACGAAAAGCAAAAAAGTCACTTCAACCAAAAAGTCACCGCAAAAAACTCAAATTGTGGAAAGCTCGGTTGTTGCAAAGAAAAAAACCACCCCTTTAGCTGCCGATGTCCGCAGTAAAATTGAAGCCCTGATTCACGAAAAGAACTTTTTCTCGGCCGAAGCACAGATTAATCAGGCTTTAAATAAGGACAATTCACAGCATGAGTTGTATTTGCTGTTGCTGGACATTCACATCTTGCAAAAAGATGAATTTGCCATCAGCCAGCTGATTAATCACCTGCGCTCATTAGAACTGGATGATTTTTTAGAACAGGCACTTGCTAAAAAAGCAGCACATGAAAAACAAACACTAGGTTCTAAAGATACCATTGAGTTTAAGCCATCATCAACTGTTGCTAAAGCAGCTGAACCAGCGGTTGTAGAAACAAAAAATACGGCTGCTTTTGATGCTTTAATGAGTGATGCTGCACCCGCTGCAACAAAAAATGATCTTGCCTTTGATCAGTTACAGCAGGAATCGCGTTCGGCTCAGCCGGAAGTCGTTAAGGAAATCAAACCTCTTGATTTCAATTCTGCATCTTTAAATACAGCAGAAATAACAGCTACTCCGGTGGAAGAAATCAAACCCCTTAATTTCAGCAGTCTATCTCTGGATTCAGCGGCAGAAGCAGCAACTGCACCAGCTGAAGAAATCAAGCCTTTAGATTTTACTAACTTTAAGCTTGATCCTGCACCTGTGGCAGAAACCAAGCCGGAAGCTGCCCCAGTTCAAGAAATTCAGCCTCTGGATTTCTCATTTAGTTTAGACACTGCAACAACCGGGCAAGCAGAAACAGAGAAAGCTGCTAGCATTGAACCTACTGTAGAAGAAAAACCTGAATTTAATTTTGATTTTTCCGTTGCAGAAACTCCAGTAGCTGAAACAAAAGTTGCAACTGAAGAAACTACGCCAAGCCTGGAACTGGACTTTAATTTAGAGCCTGCAAGCACGGTTGAAGAGCCAGCTGTAGAAGTAGCGCCAGCAAAAGCCGCAGGCCTAAACTTTGATATTAGCAATATCAGCTCATCTGCAGCCAAAGCAGATAAAAATGATCCATTGGTTCAGTCCTTCCCCGAACTGATTGAAGTCAATGAAATTAACCTGAATCTAGAACTGGCACAGCAATATATCCAGCTTGGTGCATTCGAATCAGCACGTGAATTACTGGCAGAGCAAGAAGCTGGCTATACACCTGAACAACGCCAACAGGCAGATCATTTACGCAATCAAATAGCATCTTAAGCAATTTCGATCTACTATAAAGCAGTCATCCTTGGCTGCTTTTTTTATGATGAAAAAAATAGCGTTAATCTATATGGGCGGTACATTTGGCTGTATTGGTGATCCACTCAGCCCTATGCCAGCTGAGCAATTTATTCCGAAACTGCAACATGTTCTCCCTCTCGATCAGCAGATCGAATGTTTTGTTGCACCAGTCATTCAGGACAGTAGTGCTTGTACAGCCACAGACTGGCTAAAACTGGTTCAATCTATTCAACAACTTCAGTTACAGCAGTTTGAGCATTTTGTGGTTATTCATGGTACCGACACCCTCAGTTATGCTAGTGCGGTGCTGTCACGCTTTCTGGGTCAATCCGCGCATGTGGTCATGACCGGCAGCCAGTACCCCCTGTTAAATACTGCGGGAGACAATACCCGTGAATTTACTGATGCCATTGATAATTTAAACTTTGCCCTGGACTGTGTAGTTAAATATCCGGTGGGAGTTTATTTAGCCTTTCATCATCATTTAGTACATGCACAGACGGCATTAAAAATCCATACCACAGAACTGGATGCCTTTAGCGGTAAAAACGCAGCGGAACCCATTTCCCACAGCTCCATCTATATAGTTCATGACAATGATCTCCAAAAGGCAGCGAGGTTTAACTGTTTAAGCCTGATGATGCAACCGCTGGATTTGGCTCAGCAAATTGCCAATCTGCAAACCATTTGCCAAGTACCGCCAAACTGCCTGATTTTACAAGGTTTCGGCACAGGCAACCTGGCTGTGAATAAACCATTCATTGCTTGCATTCAAAAACTGCAACAAGCAGGCTGTGCCGTAATTCTCACCACTCAGGTGCCTTTTGGTGGTATTGATCAGCGTTATGCCATCAGCCAATGGATCCAGCAGACCCATATTCTTCTGAATGACTGTTTGGGACATGCAGATCTTTATGCAAAAGCGCTGAAAATGTATTTACAATACGACGCTGTAGACCAATGGCAGGCACATTGGCATGATCACGTGTAATTTGAGGTAAGTATGCAACGTTTTGCAGTCGGTATTGAGTTTTGTGGCATTCGATATAGAGGTTGGCAAACTCAACAGCCTGGCGTTCCAAGCGTGCAGGAAACCATTGAAAAAGTACTGAGCAAAATTGCCGATGAACCGATCATCTTACATGGTGCGGGTCGTACCGATGCCGGGGTCCATGCTACCAATATGGTCGCGCATTTTGATACTAATGCTATTCGCCCGATTCGTGGCTGGCTGATGGGGGCAAACAGTCAGCTTCCTAAAGATATCGCCTTCCAGTGGATCAAGGAAATGGACAGCGATTTCCATGCCCGCTTTAAAGCTCAGGCACGCCGCTATCGCTATGTCGTCTATAACAATCCGCAGCGCCCTGCGCTTCTGCATAAACAGGTCACGCATGCCTACTATCCGCTGGATGTGGAGAAGATGATTGCTGCGGCGAAAAAATTTGAAGGCACGCATAATTTTGAAAGTTTCCGTGCCGCAGCCTGCCAGTCCAATCAGCCGGTTCGGCATGTCAAACATTGTCGCCTCATTCAACATGGCTGTTATCTGGTGTTAGATATTCAGGCAGATGGCTTCTTGCACCATATGGTACGCAACATTATGGGCTGTTTACTGGAAATCGGTCAGGGCATGTATGAAGTTGACCATATTGACCATATTTTTGCCGCTGAAGATCGTAAAGCAGCAGGAATTACCGCACCACCGGATGGCTTGTATTTTATCCACGCTGATTATCCGGAACAGTTTGATCTGCCGAAAATGCCATTAGGCCCGCATTGGCTGAATATGCCGGAATAAGAAATCCCTCCCAACCTCCCTTTTTTAAAGGGAGGAGTTCCCCCACTACTGTCCCATAGTTTGCTTTAAATAAAAAAACCTGAGTCTAAATAGTTAAAATATGAGTGCAAACAAACACTTTAACTATAAAGGACTCAGGTTTTGTCACATCAGAATACCGTATTTCATCAATTACTCAAACCCATTTTAAGACAAGATTTTGAACGTCTGGCTAAACTGCACCACTCTGGGCAAAAATTAAGATCAGCCACCCGCTGGGATCAGTTTGTTGCCATATTGATGTCCCAACTTTCTTGTCGGCAAAGCTTAAGAGACATTCAATCCAATCTCGAATCCCAGCAGGAAAAGCTCTATCATCTTGGCGCGAAAAGAATTGCGCGAAGCACCTTAGCAAGACTCAACGAAGAACAGCCCGCCAGCCTGTATCAGCAACTGTTCACGCAGCTGCTTCAGCACTGTGAAAACTCTAAAACTGCACATAAATTTAGATTCAGGAATCCGCTGTATTCACTAGATGCCAGTCATATTGATCTTTCACTGTCATTGTGCGCATGGGCAAAAGTGCATGAATCCAAAGCCAGTATTAAACTCAGTGTTGGCTTAAATCACAGCAATACCATTCCTGAATTTGTAGCGCTTGGGGATGGTATTGAAAATGATATGGTGCAAGGCAGAGCATTTAAATTTCCTGCTGGCAGCATTATCGTCTTTGATAAAGGATATGTTGATTATCAATGGTTTGCTCAGTTGACACATCAGAAAGTCAGCTTCGTAACTCGGCTACGCCCAAAGACAGTTTATCAAGTTAAATCAAGCCGCAGCGTATTAGCGACTAAAGGTATTATTGCAGATGAATGTATTGAATTGAGCAGTGCCCATGCCAAGAAAAGAGGCGCACCTAAATTATTAAGACGTATAGAGTTTTATGATACAGATAAGAAAAGAACATTCGAATTTCTGAGCAACAACTTTCATCTGGCAGCATCCACCATTGCTGCAATTTATAAAGACCGCTGGAAGATTGAGTTATTCTTTAAAGCCATCAAGCAGAATTTAAAACTGAAGTCATTTCTAGGTCGAAGCCGCAATGCGATACAAACGCAAAGATGGATTGCATTAATCGCCTATTTGCTGGTGAACTTCGCTAAACACATGGCACAAGAAGAATGGAGTGTTCAGCGTTTACTGCGAATTATTCAGGTCAATTTATTTGAAAGGAAACTTTTAAGGTCACTCTTTGTGCCTGATAAAAAATGGCGAAAACAAGAAGAACCTCAATTGAGGTTCTTCTTGTGATATTTGTGGGACAGCAGTGGGAGTTCCCCTCCTTTATTAAAGGAGGGGTTAGGGGAGGATTCAAAAATTACCGCTGCTTCCTTTTTCGGTATTCCACTGGCGTTTCATTGGTCCAGCGTTTAAAGGCCCGATAAAAAGTGCTCGGCTCGGAAAATCCGGTCAGATACACAATCCGTTCCACGCTTTCTGCCGTATTGGCCAAAAGCTTTTTCGCCAATCGACAGCGATAATCCGAAAGAATTTGCTGGAAACTGGTATTGGCTTCACTCAGCTGCGTTCGTAAACGGCGCGGCGTGATATTTAGATGTGTGGCTACGGTTTCCAAAGTGGTTTCGCCACTTTCTAAAGTCGAACCAATCGCGCGGCGCACTTCACCGACCAGATCATAACGTGCCAACTCCTGCAGCTTTTCAATCGCCAGTTGCTCATGTAACTGCAATAGCTCTGGCTCTGCTTGCCATAACTGGTAATCTAAAATTGCAGGATCGAAATATAAACGGGTTTCTTTTTGCCCTAAGCTGACTGGACATTCATAGACCCGGAAATATTCATCATCAGGTGCACCCTGACTGAAATTAAAATCGATATAAATCGGCTGAAAACGACCTTCGGTAATAAACTTGAAAAAACGCAATACGCCGGATAGTGCACATTCGGAAAAATGCCGATTAACGATATTTTCGCCCCAAGGTTGCTCACCATTGGTCAAATAGCAACGGTCATCTTCAATCACCAGTTTGGCATGGAAAGCATCACTAATCAGGCGCTGATAAGCCAGTGCACGTTTGAGGCCTTCACCAAAGTTTTCACTGGAAATAAACAGGTGCTCAATCACCTGCCCCCGGTATAAAGGCAGGTGTTCACCCAAATGCAAACCAATATCGGGATCTTTACTGACCTCTTCCGCAGCCACCCAAAACGCATATTGAGCACTAAGCGGGGTACGGTCATTGGTTTCGACCTGATTTAAGGCCACACCAGCTTTCATTAAAATTTCTTCAGTTGGCAAACCTGCACGACGGATGGCTTGATAACCCAATCGTAAAACAACTGATGCATCAGTTAGCTGACCCACGCAAAGACCTTCCTTGTATGTTCTTCATTTATACTTAAAAAGATTGATTTTAGATTAACTGCGATTGACCAAACTGACAACATGACAATAGGCTTTTTTACAGAAAATCTGTATACGGAGGGTTCGCTTATTTAACTGACAGATGAACGAGCAAAGCCGCATTGCGCCTTGTTTTATGCAAAAAAATTGACTATAATTTGCGCCTTTCCAATTTATTCATTCAGGTAGGCTATGGCCAATAAAGAGGAACTCATCGAGTTCGAAGGCGTTGTCACCGAGACGCTTCCTAATACTATGTTCCGTGTACGTTTAGAAAACGGTCACGAAGTGATTGCCCACATCTCTGGTAAAATGCGTAAACACTATATTCGTATTTTAACCGGCGACAGTGTGAAAGTAGAAATGACACCTTACGATTTGACCAAGGGTCGTATTACTTACCGTGCACGCTAAGTTTTAGCGAAAGCATGAAAGCCACCTTTGAGTGGCTTTTTTATTGCCTTCAGTTTTTATTATTCAATAAAATAATTTGACACGGTTTGATCATTTAACGACTATAATTTAATTAAAATTAAACAGATATGCTAAAAAAGATGAAAATAAAATATTTAACCCTATTTTCCTGCCTGATGCTCGCAGCATGTGAAACAGGTGGTTCTCATCATCTTAACCAGTCTCTACAACAATATGTTGGTCAAACTGCAGCACAAGTTCGTAGCCAGCTTGACCTGAATAAAATGGGATTTAAAACCACTCAAGAGCCCACTCAGACAGCAGAATTGCTCAGCTATACCATTGTTCGTGATATGAATATTCCAATGGGCACGCCCAATATTAGTCACAGTATTTCGATGGGTGCACCGATGCCTACCCCTTCAAATGGTGGCTACAATATCAAGATGGAATGTCAGGTAGGATTTAACCTGAAAGACGAAATAGTTCAATCCATTCGCTATACTGGTAGAGCTTGCTAATTGCCAAGAGGGTCTATATCAGATTGAATAAGGGCTTAGCATCATGGCTACACCTCTCTGTACCGTGTATCAAATCACAACAGTATTTCTGCCTGCAATTTGCTTAACTTAAACTGATTTTATTTGGTGTGAGGACAACTCATGAAATTCACACTGATTTTAGGATACTTTACGGTTTTTAGTTTACTCACTGCATGCACGACAACATCCACGACAACCGCTATGCAGCGTGATGCCTATTTACAGCAATTCATCGGGCAGACCAGTCAAAGCATTCAAGCTAAGCTGGATTTGAACAGCATAGGTTACCAGCAGGTGTTAGCGCCTGTCGCGAATGATCAGACGCTTACTTATACCGTCATTCGTCCCGTCACCATTCCGGTACCGATGGTACAGAACCCTACCGATATCGATGCAGGTCATATCCCTATACAAGTTACACCCCGAGCACAAAGCTATGATATCAACTTGCAATGTAAAATTATCTATCGCCTAGAACACAACATTGCCACATCGGTTCATTACACTGGCCATACCTGTTAAAACACTCTGAAAAGCCATAAAAAAACGCAGCTCATGGCTGCGTTTTTTCTGTCAGGCGAACTTAGTTCAATGCAGTAACCACTGCTTGACCCATTTCAACTGTACCTACCTGAGTATTGCCTTCTGACATGATATCGCCAGTACGTAAACCCTGATCCAGTACATTGCCTACCGCATCTTCAATGGCTTGCGCTGCGGCTTCTTCACGGAAGGTATAACGCAGCATCATTGCTACAGAAAGAATGGTCGCTAACGGATTGGCAATGTTTTGGCCTGCAATGTCTGGTGCTGAACCATGACATGGCTCATACATGCCTTTACCATTTTCATCCAGTGATGCAGATGGCAACATGCCAATAGAGCCTGTAAGCATCGCTGCTTCATCAGACAGGATATCACCAAACAAGTTACCGGTTACGATCACGTCAAACTGTTTAGGCGCACGTACCAATTGCATTGCTGCATTGTCGACATACATGTGCGACAGGTTAATTTCTGGATATTGTTCAGCATGTAACTGGGTTACGGTTTGCTTCCACAATTCAGTCACTTCAAGTACGTTGGCTTTATCGACTGAACAGACTTTGCCACCACGAAGTTTCGCCATTTCAAACGCCACTTTGGCAATACGTTTGATTTCTGACTCTTTATAAACGTCAGTGTTGAAGCCTTGTTTCTCACCATTTTCCAGTTCACGGATACCACGTGGCTGACCGAAGTAGATACCACCAGTGAGTTCACGCACAATCAGGATATCCAGACCAGAAACGATTTCAGGCTTTAAACTTGAAGCACCGGCAAGTTGTGGGTAAAGAATTGCAGGACGCAAGTTTGCAAATAAATTCAATTCAGAACGGATTTTCAATAAACCACGTTCAGGACGGATTGAACGTTCAATCGTATCCCATTTTGGACCACCGACAGCACCGAGCAGGATTGCATCCGCACGTTTTGCCTGTTCTGCCGTAACGGCAGGGTACGGTTCGCCATGTGCATCAATCGCTGCACCACCCAATAAACCCTGTTCCCAAGTCAAACCCAGATTGAATTTTTCATTCACGCGTGCAAGCACCTGTTCAGCTGCTTTTACGATTTCAGGACCAATACCATCACCTGGTAAAATCAAAATATGTTTTGACATGAGTGTTTCCATTTATGAAGTCGATAGATTAAATCGACGGGATTTTAAATTTTCTTTTCCACAAACTCGCCCAGACCGGTCAAGGCATTATAGGGTCTGCAGAAACGTCGGATTGTCTTGTGTTCTTGCAGGAGATCTACACATAAGGGTTCAGGTGCAGATACATTCAGCAAGCTGCCCTGCTGTTTGTTGCGTTCACGGTACATTTTAAAAATGTAACGCTGCTTCGGCTTAAACTTGTGAAAAACATGAAGGGTTTCGGCACGATCCTTGGAAATCGGATAAAAGCGGATCACCAGTTCATGTTGCCCGGGAGGGATTGAAAGATATAACGCATTCGGCTGACTTAAGGAATTCGCCTGTAAACGTAAAATACCCGATTCAACCGCAGCACTATTCACACGGCGCTGTGCTGCATCAATAATTTGAATTTTGTTTAAACGTTCAAATTCACAGTTTGCAGTACCCGCACAGTAAATTAAGGCATTTGTTTTGCTACTTTCAGTTTCTTTTACATGTTTAATTCGTACTGTATCAATACTTTGGCATGCACTTAAGGATGCGGCCATAAGACCCAGTACAGCAAGCTGACCGTAAACTTTTGTCATTGTTCGAGCCCAACCCTCACCAAATAAAGCCAACTAAATATTTTTATGGATCTGATATTAGCAAGAGTTAGGCTGCGATACTACTAGCGCTGAAAATTCAAGCAACTAACCGTGAATTTCCTGAAATACCCACGGACGTGACTGTTTGGTCTTTTCTTCATAAGCGCGAATATCATCTGCAGCTTGTAAAGTTAAGCCAATATCATCCAGACCATTTAACAGGCAGTGTTTACGGAACGGATCGACTTCAAATTTAAACGCTTGACCCGATGGTGTACGCACTTCCTGCGCTTCCAGGTCGATGGTTAACTGATAACCTTCTGTCGCAGCACATTCCTTAAATAACTGATCGACGATCTCTTCAGACAAGATCACTGGCAACATGCCGTTTTTAAAGCTGTTGTTGAAGAAAATGTCGGCATAGCTTGGTGCAATCACGGTACGGAAACCGTATTCGTTTAACGCCCATGGCGCATGCTCACGGCTAGAACCACAACCGAAGTTGGCACGAGAAATCAACACTGTCGCGCCTTGATAACGCGGTTGGTTCAAAACGAAATCAGGATTCTTTGGACGTTTTGAATTGTCCTGGCCCGGGTAGCCTTCATCCAGATAACGCAATTCATCAAATAAGTTTTCACCAAAACCGGTACGTTTGATCGATTTCAAAAACTGCTTTGGAATAATTAAATCTGTATCGACATTGGCACGGTCTAATGGTGCAACGATACCTTGTTCAACGGTATATTTTTTCATGTCATTTGCTCCTTTAGCCGAAATTAAAACGTACGTACGTCAACGAAATGACCGGCAATCGCTGCAGCAGCTGCCATCGCAGGACTCACCAAGTGCGTACGACCGCCATTGCCCTGACGACCTTCGAAGTTACGGTTAGAAGTTGAGGCACAGTGCTCGCCCGGTTGCAATTTGTCTGCATTCATCGCCAAACACATTGAACAGCCCGGTTCACGCCATTCAAAACCAGCTTCCAAGAATACTTTATCCAAGCCTTCAGCTTCAGCCTGCTGTTTTACCAAACCAGAACCCGGAACCACCATCGCCTGTTTGATTGAAGCAGCTACTTTACGGCCTTTAATCACTTCAGCGGCAGCGCGAATATCTTCAATCCGCGAGTTGGTGCAAGAACCGATAAATACGCGGTCCAACTGAATGTCTGCCAATGCCTGACCGGCATTTAAACCCATATATTGATAAGCACGGGTCCAGTCATTACGTTGCACGTCATCTTTGGCCTGTTCCAACGTTGGAACCGCTTGGGACACCGGAATCACCATTTCAGGAGAAGTTCCCCAAGACACTTGCGGTTCAATTTCTTCACCTTGCAACACCACGACGGTATCGAAATGCGCGCCCTCATCAGAGTGCAAAGTATTCCAATAGGCTACAGCAGCATCCCACTGCTCACCTTTCGGTGCATAGTTGCGGCCTTTCACGTATTCAATGGTTTTGTCATCGACAGCGACCATACCGACACGGGCACCGGCTTCAATCGCCATGTTACATACAGTCATACGGCCTTCAATCGACATGTCACGGAACACCTGACCACCGAATTCAATCGCGTGACCGGTACCGCCTGCAGTGCCGATTTTACCGATAATCGCCAAGACCACATCTTTCGGTGTAACACCCTGACCCAATTTACCGTCAACACGCACCAACATGTTCTTCATTTTCTTTTGAACCAGGCACTGGGTCGCCAATACATGTTCAACTTCTGAAGTCCCAATACCGTGCGCCAAACAGCCAAATGCACCATGAGTTGCCGTATGCGAGTCACCACACACCACAGTCATGCCCGGCAAAGTCAAACCTTGCTCAGGCCCAACCACGTGTGCGATCCCTTGGCGAATATCGTTAATATCAAATTCAACAATATTGAAAGTTTTACAGTTGTCATCCAGCGTTTGCACCTGAATACGTGAAGTATCATCTTCAATACCGGCAATACCCTGCTCACGCTCGGTTTTTGAAGTTGGCACATTATGGTCTGGCGTAGCTACATTGGCACTTAAACGCCAAGGTTGACGACCTGCAAGCTGCAAACCTTCAAAAGCTTGTGGTGAAGTTACTTCATGTAATAAATGACGGTCGATATAAAGTAAGGCTGAGCCATCATCGCGTTGTTTTACTAAATGGTCATCCCACAATTTATCATATAAAGTTTTTGCTTTTGGGGTATTGCCTGCCATGTCGACGCGCTCCATAGAACTGGGTAATGCTTTCATTAACTTCGATTATAACCACGTATTCACATAAATCTAATTTATCATTTTTATTAGTTTAAAAACTTTTTGGAATTAATTTTAACCTTATTAAAACCCTGACTTTTGGCAAAATTTTATCTCTTGGTTTTTAAACCACACGGCTATCTCCTTATGCTCAGACTTAACAAATCAGGTATATTTAAAGCGCCGTGCAAGGAATGATGCGGACTGGATTTAGCCCGACGGGTTTTCTTTCGCTACGATAAGCTGCTCAATTGCCCGGATGAGTTCTGCTTTCGCTGCACCACATTCGGCGGCAGCCTGATTTTCATCATTTTCATCATCGGCAATTTCATAGACCTGACTGCGTTTTTCCACAGCTTCCTCAAAAATATCAAGGAGGTATTTGATGTGTTTAATATCCATATGTTCACCCTGCCAGAAAAGTATCTCTAAACAAATATCTCTAGGCGATACCATTCCCCTGTTGTTGTATTGATGGTTCAGTTTAACCAGTTAAATAATTCACAAAACCGATTAAAAATATAAAAATGTTCGTTTTTACAAATTAAATAAGACTGATTATCATTTATTCATATCCCGAGGCAAAGATTGAGGAACAAACCATGGCTCATATTCAAAAATTTGTTAATAACAACCAGCGTATGTTCAAGAAAACCTTTAGCTATTACATTATGCACATCACCATTGCCATGTTGGTCGGTTATTTCGTCACAGGAAGTATCTGGATGGCAGTAACCCTCAGTTTGCTTGAGCCGACGATTCAGGCAATCGCATTCTTCTTCCATGAAAAAATCTGGGAAGCCAAGCCAGCTCAAAGACAGAATAGCAATAATAATATAGTCATCTAAACGCTGCATCGGCCCAAACTAGAGATCATGGCTTGTCCGCTTCCTCTTTATAATCACTCCATTCATATGGGGTGATTTTTTTATTTTTAGCTGTTAAGTTCACATCTGCATACATTTTTTCCGGTCTTTTTTAAGATGAAATGCCCCTTTGATATAAAAATATTTTATAATTATTTAATTTTCATATAACCAGATATCTCCTTATGAATCTTGCTGCCTTTGAAGCGTTCATTAAAGTCATGGAAACCGGTTCTATTTCTATGGCTGCCGATTTATTGTTTATTACCCAGCCTGCTGTGACCAAACGCATTCATAGCCTGGAAGAATATTTTGGCGTGAAACTGTTTGAGTCTGCCGGTCGTGGCGTTCAGGCGACGCATGCTGCACATTCTTTATTGCCGAAAGTGAAAAACTGGCTCAATGAACTGGGCGATATTCACCATACCCTCAGTCACGAACAGGAACAGGTGCAAGGCAAGCTGAAAATTGGCACCAGCCATCATATTGGCTTGCACCATCTACCGCAGCACCTGCGCAATTATGTGCAAAAATTTCCTGACGTCACTTTAGACGTGCATTTTGTTGACTCGGAACAGGCGCATGAACAGGTACTGGCGGGTGACCTGGAACTGGCCTTTTTAACCCTCCCGCCGAAAGGGGATGAACGCCTGAGTTATGTGACCATCTGGAATGATCCGCTGGTCTTTGTGGTGGCACCTTTTCATCCGCTGGCGCAAAAAAAGCATCTGAGTCTGGAAGATTTAATTCAATATCCAAGCCTATTGCCCGCCTCGCAAACCTATACCACGCAAATCACCTTGGCAGAATTTGAAAAGCAAGGCGTTAAACCGAAAATCACCATGAGCAACAATCCGCTGGAATCCATCCGCATGCTGGTTTCAATTGGTTTGGGATGGTCGGTATTACCGAAAACCCTGCTAAATCAGGACCTGCAAATGCTGGATATTAATGTGCAAATGCAGCGTCAACTGGGCATGGTCTGGCATCCAGGGCGCACCCAGTCACGTGCCGTACAGGAATTGGTGACCATGATGCAAAACTCCCATCTCAACTAAAACCGGCTTGAGCGCTGCATCTGCCTGGATGCAGCATTTTGTTACCTTAATCCTCAGCATAGCGGCACAGCTTTCGGGTACTTTTAAATAAAACACATAGAACCCGATGGCTTAAATGTGCAAAAGAATTCGAAGGAGTATGGGGCTATGCTGAGGGATTCATCACCAACTCTATCTATAACCAATTCACCTGAAACAACCCAGGCTAAAACACACCCAGTCAAAGCAGATGTCGATGCTCCAGATCTATGGCAAAGCGCTAAAATTTCTTTGCTGCCTACGCCCGATTTAAACTTTGCTGATGAAGCCGCGGCACGGCACGGCTTGCGTGATTATTTTCTGAATACTTTTGACAGCTATGAACGGCTGTTTGACTGTCTGAAAAATGATGCAGCCTATTACCTTAAACCCATCTCTTTACGTCATCCGCTGATTTTTTATTTTGGTCATACGGCGACCTTTTTTATCAATAAACTGCTGCTCAGCAAACTGATTCACGCACGTTTGAACCCGCAGCTGGAAAGCATTTTTGCTGTCGGGGTCGATGAAATGAGCTGGGACGACCTGAATGAGCAGCATTATGACTGGCCAAGCATCGCTGAAGTACGGGCTTATCGTGATCAGGTACGAGCACTGGTCCTGAATCTAATTGAGCATGCCCCTCTGACGTTACCCTTGAACTGGAGCCATCCGTGGTGGTCGATCCTCATGGGCATTGAACATGAACGGATTCATCTTGAAACCTCCTCGGTCCTGATTCGCCAGCAGCAGCTGGACTATGTATACAATCATCCGCAGTGGCGTGCCGAGGTCATCACGGACATTGCACCCGAAAATACCCTGATTGCTGTTCCTGCAGGACAGGTCAATTTGAACAAGACTTTCGACAGTAACTTCTATGGCTGGGACAATGAATATGGCCGGCATCAGGCAGATGTGGCCGCTTTTCAGGCTTCACAATATCTGGTTTCCAATCAGGAATTCTTGAGTTTTGTGGAAGATGGCAGTTATGCAACTGATCGCTACTGGACAGCAGAAGGACAGGCCTGGCTGAAATTTTCTCAAGCCCAGCATCCCAGCTTTTGGCGAAAAACCCCTTCAGGCTGGTCACTGCGTTTGATGCTGGAAGAAATTTCCATGCCTTGGGACTGGCCGGTAGAAGTGAATTATCTTGAAGCCAAGGCCTTTTGTCACTGGAAAGCCGAGAAAACCGGTCAAAGCATTCGCTTGCCCACAGAAGATGAGTGGTACCGATTGTATGATGTAGCAGGTTTGGATGCCAATCTGCTCAGTCCTGAAGAGGCCAATATCGAACTGAAATACGGAACCAGTCCCTGCCCGGTGAATCATTTTCAGCAGGGTGATTTTTTTGATATTCAGGGCAATGTCTGGCAATGGACTGAAACCCCGATTTATCCTTTTGACGGTTTTCAGGTACATCCGATCTATGATGATTTCAGCACCCCAACCTTTGACGGGCAACACAATCTAATCAAAGGCAGTTCCTGGATTTCTGCCGGTAATGAGGCTTTGCACAGCTCACGTTATGCTTTTCGCCGACATTTTTTCCAGCATGCCGGATTCCGCTATGTCGCTGCCTCCCAAGAACTTCAACAGTTTCAATCGCAGTATGAAACTGATCAGATGATCTCGCAATATCTGGAATTTCAGTACGGTGCAGAATATTTTAACGTGCCCAATTTCGCCCAAAGCCTGATTAACCTTGCGCAACCCTATTTTAAGGATATTGCGACAGAGAAGGCACTGGATATCGGTTGTGCCACAGGTCGGGCTAGCTTTGAACTGGCAGCTTATTTTGATCAGGTCACAGGACTGGACTTTTCCGCGCGCTTTATTCAGCAAGCGGTACAGCTGGCACAAGGTGAAACGCTACGTTATACCCTGCCAATTGAAGGTGAACTGATGGAATATAAAGCCTGTAACTTAAAAGAGTTGGGTCTGGATACCCATGCAGATCGGGTCGAATTTTTCCAGGCCGATGCCTGCAATTTGAAACCTCATTTTACTGATTACAATTTTATTCTAGCTGCGAATTTAATTGACCGCTTACATCATCCCAAAGATTTCTTAGCCGAAATCCATCAGCGTTTAAAACTGGGTGGCATTTTAATGCTGGCTTCCCCCTATACTTGGCTAGAGGAACATACTGCACCTAGTGAATGGCTCGGTGGTTTTAAAAAAAATGGGGAAAACTTCAGTACGCTAGATGGCACGACTGAACTTTTAAAAGAACACTTTGAAATGCTCGATGAACCTCAGGATGTGGCATTTGTGATTCGGGAAACCGCACGTAAATATCAACATAGCCTGTCCCAAGTGACCTTATGGAAACGGGTGAGATGAAATCTTTATCAAAAAGGCCAATCTGAGGATTGGCTTTATTTCGCTTTGATCTTTATTGAATCACTGAATCTTCATGTAAGGATTCATTTAACTGGTCAACAATAATGGCCCATGAACCATCGGATTTAATTTTTTCTGCTAAAAACTGGCGCTGTGCTTCAGTCCAATATTCCGCTTCGGTAATTTTGGTCTGGGCATTGAGCTGATGCGTGGCAATAAACAGGGCAATCGCCTCTTCACTGGAATCTAACCCTAACTGCTCAAAAAGATTGGTCATTCTTGGACGTGTTTGGCTCATTCTTCTCTCCTATTGTTCTTCAATTTCAAACTATAAATTTTATTTTTTACCCTTTTGCTTTCAGTCTACTATACGGTAAAGGCATAATCATAGTAAGGCTTATTTTATCGTCCCTTAGTCGATATAAAACATTCCATCCGGTTTAGTAGATCGGTAGACACTATCTACAAACATGCAAGGATTTCGGTGCAATCCTTTTTTATTTTTAACTTTTAAAGCAGAGAGAATAACCATATTCCATACAGCTCTCCCCTCCATCAAAACAAATTGCCTAAATCGACCAGTCCTGAATTTCCCAGTTTTGCGCTTTGGCCAAAGCCTCCAAACGCTCATCCGGATTGACCACAATGGCATGATCGGCATATTCCAGCAGGAAACGGTCATTAAATGAATCCGAATAGGCCCATGACTCATCAATATCGCGCCCTTGCAGCCATTGTTCCAGACGGATCAATTTACCCTTTTGATAACATGCAGTATTGATGACTTTACCGGTATATTTGCCATCCACCACTTCTGCATTGGTGGCAATAATTTCAGTAATACCAAACTCGTGAAAAATCGGTGCCGTAATAAAATCGGAGGTTGCGGTAATCCCGACCAGCTCGTGTCCTGCATCACGGTGTTTTTGAATGGCAGCAAAACCTTCTGGGCGCATTTGTGGACGAATGACCTTTTTCATGAATAATTCATGTAATTCAGTCAAATAATCATTATCATGCTGGGTTAAAAATTCAAAGACGAATTCGTTATAGGCAATCGGGTCAAGTTGCCCTGCTTTATAGTCTTCATAAAACTTGTCATTCATTTGACGGTGTCGGATTGGATCGACTAAACCCTCGTTTACTAAAAACTCACCCCATGAATAATCTGAATCGGTATTTAATAAGGTGTGGTCGAGGTCAAATAAAGCCAATTTCATGAAAATACTCGTAAAAACTGAAATTTAAGAAAAAAATTGTAAATCTATCTCCGCTAGTCGATAGAAATTCGTTAAGATCATAGCAATTTTTAACATTTAAGCTGTGCTTTTTTTCGAGATGGATATAGAAATAACAATCCCCGAACAAAAAGCCATACATTACAGAAGATTTAGGTAGCCAAATGATCGACTCAGAAGGTTTCCGACCGAATGTCGGGATCATTTTGGCAAACGACATTGGACAAGTTTTATGGGCAAAACGCATTGGACACAATGCTTGGCAATTTCCGCAAGGAGGAATCCAGTTTGGAGAATCCCCCGAACAGGCACTTTATCGTGAGCTGAGAGAAGAAGTTGGCTTATTGCCCGAACATGTTCAAATTGTAGCGCAAACAAAAGGTTGGCTGCGTTATCGTTTGCCGCAAAGATATATACGCCCGGATTCGGACCCGGTGTGTATTGGTCAAAAACAGAAGTGGTTTTTACTCAGGCTGACAGCGCCAGCAAAGCATATTCAGCTGGACCTGTCAGACCCACCCGAGTTTGACCAGTGGCAATGGGTAAGTTACTGGTACCCATTAGGTCAGGTCGTGAATTTTAAACGCGATGTATACCGAAGGGCGATGGTGGAACTGTGTCAGCAGTTACCCTCGCTCTAGCTCGAAAAAATTGCATGAAAATGCAGATTTTTTAGTAGCATGTTGTTATAAATAAAAACAGTTTTAAACTTATTTTGGAGCAGATTTTATGTCGAATATGCAACTGGACACCTTAAGACGCATTGTGCAAGAAATCAATGCGTCCACCAGTTTGCATGAGTCACTCGACATCATGGTCAATCAGGTTGCTGAAGCCATGCACGTGGATGTCTGCTCCATTTATCTACTGGATGAGCGTAACCAGCGTTATCTGCTCATGGCATCTAAAGGGTTAAATCCTGAAGCTGTGGGGCATGTTTCCTTACATACCAGCGAAGGTCTGGTGGGACTGGTGGGACAACGCGAAGAAATCGTCAATCTGGATAATGCACCGAAGCACGAACGCTTTATGTACCTGCCAGAAACCGGAGAGGAAATTTATAATTCCTTCCTGGGGGTTCCGGTGATGTACCGCCGTAAGGTTATGGGCGTATTGGTAGTGCAAAATAAGGAACCGCAAGATTTTAGCGAAGCAGCGGAATCGTTCCTGGTCACCCTGTGTGCCCAGCTGTCTGGTGTGATTGCCCATGCCCACGCCGTGGGTAATATCGATGTGTTCCGCAAGCCAAGCAATTTGCCTGCTTATAAAACCTTTCAGGGCGTTTCCGGTTCAGGCGGGATTGCTTTAGGGCGTGCGGTAATTCTCTACCCGCCTGCAGATCTGGCGGCTGTGCCTGATCGTGAAGCAGATGACATCAGTGAAGAACTGGAGCTTCTGGATGCCGCATTAAATGCAGTGCGTCAGGAAATTCAGGCACTGGATGAAAAAATGCAGGATGCCTTAATGGCTGAAGAACGGGCTTTATTTAGCGTGTTCTTGCGCATGCTGGATGAAAACTCCCTGCCTGCTGAAATTAAGGCTGAAATCCGCGATGGTAACTGGGCACAGGGTGCAGTACGTATTGTCATTGATAATCACATTGCCCTGTTCGCACAAATGGAAGATGACTATTTACGCGAACGTGTGTCCGACCTGAAAGATCTCGGTCGCCGTATTCTGGCCTTTTTACAGGAAGCCGATGCCAGCCATCGTGAACTGACCGATGAAAGCATTCTGATCGGGGAAGACATTTCAACCGCGGCACTGGTTGAATTGCCGGTGGATAAAATTGCCGCGATTGTCACCACTGAAGGTGCCATGAACTCACATATGGTGATTGTGGCACGTGCACTGGGCATTCCAACCGTGGTCGGTGTGACTGAACTGCCAATCAATACCCTGGATGATGTCGAGATGATTGTCGATGCCCATCAGGGACGGGTATTTATCAATCCGCCGCGCCGTTTACGTACACGCTATAAAGAAATCCAGAAAGAAGAAGAACAGCTGGCGAAAGACCTAAAACAATACGAAACCAAAGACGCTATTACGCCTGATGGTGTTGCAGTCAAACTGTATGTGAATACCGGTTTAATGATTGATGTCGTTCGCGGGGTACAACGTGGTGCTAAAGGCGTAGGTTTATACCGCTCTGAAATTCCGTTCATGCTACGTGATCGCTTCCCTGGTGAAGAAGAGCAGCGTGCCATTTACCGCCAGCAACTCAGCCACTTTGCCAATAAACCTGTGGTGATGCGTACCCTCGACATTGGTGCAGATAAGGATTTACCGTATTTTTCGATTGAAGAAGAAAACTCGGCGCTGGGCTGGCGCGGCATCCGTTTTACCCTGGATCATCCTGAAATTTTCTCTTCTCAGATTCGTGCCATGCTGAAAGCCAGTATTGGTCTGAATAACCTGCATATTTTGCTGCCCATGATCACCAGTGTCAGTGAAGTGGAAGAAGCCCTCTATCTGCTGGACCGTGACTGGACCGCAGTGCAGGAAGAAGAACAGGTTAAAATTACCAAACCCAAAATTGGCATTATGGTTGAAGTACCGAGTGTGCTGTTACAGATTGAAGAATTTTCTGAGCTGGTGGATTTCTTCTCGGTCGGTTCAAATGACTTGACCCAGTATTTACTTGCTGTAGACCGTAATAATCCTCGGGTTGCCAATGTCTACTCCCACTTCCACCCTGCCGTCTTACGCGCTTTAAGCCGTTTGGTTCAGGAATGTCATAAATATGACAAACCGGTGAGCATTTGTGGAGAAATGGCTGGCGACCCATTGGCGGCTGTGCTGCTGATGGCGATGGGCTTTAATACCCTGTCGATGAGTTCAAGCAATATTTTGCGGGTACGTAAGGCCATTTGTCATGTGCCGATGAGCGATGCACAGGAACAACTGGAACGCGTATTAAAAATGAGTAATCCACTGATGGTGAAAAGCTGGATGGAGTATTACTTCAAGACCCATGGTCTGGGCGATATGGTGAAATCTGCTACCCGTATTGTGAGTGCTTAATTCTATTTAGATGTAAGAAAATACGGTGAAATAAAAAGGGAGATAATCATCTGAGTATCTCCCTTTTTTATGCTTGTCATAGCCACGTTTTGCATTTTTCTTTCGGTCTACAAAGACCTGGCTTTTGTTGACCTCATGCATGTGTTTGGCCACAAAATTGTGAATCACCACTTCTGGCAGTGCTTTTTTCTTTGCCATTTTACTCACCTGTTTTCATTTACCATCCGGATGGGATAGCAAGCCGATATTACGCTTTTTTGTACAGAATTCAAGTGGTTTTTCGGATTGGATAAATTTATTAAAAAATTATTTATTTCATATATTTAAATTCATATTTAAAGTCTTTATACAAACCAGTTATGATAATTTTTGAATATTGATAAAATACAGGGCCAAATAGCCCAGAAAGAGCAGCCAGATTAAAATAATCACGCCTGCCGCCCAACGGTTTACCGGCCGTTCTGCCAACAGCGAGGTACGAATTCTGCAATCGTCTATAATTTCTTGTGGCGTCAGCTTAATCACCAATAACAGTCCCAAGGGCACAATAATAAGATCATCCAGATAGCCCAGCACTGGAATAAAATCGGGAATCAGATCAATCGGCGATAGCGCATAGGCCGCAATCATCAGTGCCAATATTTTGATCCAGACAGGTGTGCGCTGGTCTTTAGCCACCAGCCAAACCACCAGAACCTCTTTTTTAATGGTTTTGGCCCATTGTTTAATTTTTTGATACATATAAGTACTGAAAATCAAAAATTTATGAATGACATGTTAAATAAGTTTTCTTAAATAAATATAAATTTTGCAGTTTCAACATTATTTTTATGTAAGTGGTAGAAGGACAACTTTCATTACAAATCACAATAAAAAATAAATTTATTAAAGAATTTTCCTCATTTAGAAAATTCACAATATATTTTGAGTACGCAAAAGAGAGATTCTTAACCTTTAATTATTTAATTCTCCCTCCCTCTCTTGCGAAATATATTTCTCATCCCATAGGGAGGGAGAATTTTGATTGTGAATTCCCTCTCATTCTAGGAGATGAGTAGCACGGCTACGCAAGGGAGAGGTATAAAAATTATTTCTCTTTAGCCAAAGCCCTTTCCAGCACCCGCTCTACATCTACCTGCTTCGCTGCAATCATACCCACCACGCGACCATAAAATTCGCTATAACGCGTTTCAATAAAAGCAGCGGCCACGTAGTCCGGCGCATAACGTTTCAGTAAAACTGCTTGCGCCAAAATTACCAAACGGCTGACCAGACTGCGCCCCATAAACTGCAACTCTTCGGGTGATTGCTGGAACAACTTGAATAGGCTCTGTAATTCATTTTGCAAAGTTTCATCGTGCATTGCAGTTGATGCCAGATCTTTAAACAATAACTCAATGGATTCAGGTTCACGACTAATGGCGCGCAGCACATCCAGGCACATGACATTGCCAGAACCTTCCCAAATGGTATTCACTGGGGCTTCTTTAAAAATACGCGCCATGATGCCGTTATCGACATAACCATTGCCGCCAAAGACTTCCATCATCTCGCCAGTCAATTCGACTGCACGCTTGCAGATCCAGAATTTAGAGGCTGGTGTCATGATTCTTTTCCACGCCACGGACAGAGCATCATCCGATTCATAACAATGCGCCAAATGGAAACTTAACTGCATCGCGGCTTCGGTTTCCAGGGCTAAATCCGCGAGTACTGCTTGCATCAACGGCTGTTCGACTAAATGTTTACCAAAAGCTTTGCGCTGACGGGTATAGGCAATGCATTGCACCAAAGCCTGACGTAGCATGGCGGTACTGCCCACAGAACAGGTCAGACGGGTGTAATTGGCCATTTCAATAATGGTCGGAATACCACGACCTGCTTCACCGATCATGATGCCCCAGGCATCCTTAAACTCGACTTCCGAACTGGAGTTGCTGCGGTTGCCGACTTTTTCTTTGAGGCGCTGCACATGAATATGGTTCTTGGTTCCATCCTCCAGCCAGCGCGGGACAAAAAAACAGGCCAAGCCATCCTGCTCGGTTTTCGCCACCACCAGATGTGCATCACACATCGGAGCTGAGAAAAACCATTTATGTCCTGTCAGCAAGTAAGCTTTGCCACGACCTGATTCAGCGACAGGAATGGCAAAAGTTTCATTGGCACGCACATCAGAACCGCCCTGCTTTTCGGTCATGCCCATACCGAGCCAGATTGATGTTTTCTGGGCAATCGGCAGGTCACGTTCATCATATTCAGTGGATAATAATTTTTCGCCTATTTTTGCCCACAGTTCAGGTTCACGCTGAATCAGGGGAATGCTGCCAAGCGTCATCGAAGTTGGACACAGACTGCCACACTCCACCTGCCCGCTTAAGTAAAAACGCGCTGCCCATTCCACCCATTTGGCAGATGATTCTGCATGATTAAATGGATGAGCATGGCTGTCAAACTTGCGGTTTAAAGCCATCCATTTATGCCATGCAGGATGAAACTCGATGTAATCTTTACGACGACCACGTGCATCGAAGGCATGTAAAATAGGCGTGTGTTTATTGGCTAAATCGGCATATTGATAATACTCGGCTGATCCCACCACTTTACCCCTATCATACAAGGTTGCTTGGTCATGGCTGCCATAACGCTTCAATATTTCATGTAAAACCGTATCTGATGAAAATAAATTGTAATCTTGCAGTTCATCAAACTGATTGCTGATTTGATGGGTCATCCATGTCTGATTCGATGTATTCATCGTCTATATTTCCTGCTTGTTGTTCTGGGTTTTTCATTCCAGTATAGAGAAAAATTCGCCACAGCATGTTCGGCTTTATTGGGTCAAACTTTTTATGAAAAATCCACAGATTCAGGTACGGCGTAAGCCACGCCAGTCACGGGCCAAACTGACTCAGGAAGCCTTGCAGGACAGTTTTGTTCGGCTTTTGCATGAGCGTGCTGCACATGACATTACCATTCGGGAGATTACCGATTTGGCCGGTGTAGGCTTGGGCACCTTCTATGAATATTTTTCTAAAAAGGAAGATTTGATTGCGCTGACTATTCATAGACACGTAAAAAACAATGCCGAGGACTTAAAAACTTATGCACACAGCCTGATCCAGTTATCCACAAATTTAAGTTTGCAGGATTATTTAAAGCAGGTGATTCATTACCAACTTGAGCAGATTCAGGCTCAGCAATTTTTATGGGCGCAGACTTTTTTGCTGGAACGGCAGGTTTCCAATATTGAGAGTTATCGCAAGAGTTACGAGATGATGGTGCAAATGTGGCAAAGCATTTTGTTACCTTTTATTGAAGATACTGAACAGCTCAAGCAGATGAGTTTAAATGTGCAGCGGGTGTGTTATGGCTTTGTGTCTCAGACTTTGTTGGTGGAACCTGATTTTGGGGGGTTGGATGAGTTGGAGGGGGATATTATTCAAACTTTAGCCAACTTCATTTTGAATAAAAATGTCCTTTTTAAAAGTTAAAGATCCTTTTTTGATTGGCAAAACATATCAAAACTACTCATAAAAACCGACTTATTTCAAAGCTGGATTTTGTATACAATATCAAATTTTTAAGTAATTTATATTAATATACTATTGCACTTTGTATAATCCCATTACGCTAAATACCAGTAATTATTCAGATTTTAATAAAAACATATTTTGATTACTAGTCACAGTATGAGAACATTTTGTTTTTTAAGTTATTAATTTAAATTTAGGGGAAAAGTTTGTTACTTATATATTTAGGACTTGCGATTTTTATTATTGGTGGAATAGGTTTTCTGATTGCAGCATTTAAAAATAGTATTTTATGGGGTTTAGGGTGTCTGATATTTTATCCAATTTCCATCGTTTTTTTAATATTATATTGGCAAGAAGCGAAAAACCCTTTCTTTCTTCAACTTATTGGAGTTGGTGTTATCTTTGCTGGTTCTATGGTTATGCCTCTCCAATAAGAGGCATTTCTACTTGGGAATAACATCAAATCTAAAATCTGGGCTTTACTTTCCTATTTATTAATCTAGATATAAAACTAGATTCTTCTCTATTTTAATAAGCTTCTTCTTTTGTAAACTAGAAATTATTGATGATCGTTCTTCTTCTGAAATTGAACCTTTAAATTGAAACATAGCATCAATAAAATTTTCGAGGCTTTTTACTTTACTAGGACGACTTTTCAATAAACGCTCTGATACATAATCTAGATCTATAGAGTTTTCTTCTTTTACTTTCTCAACATATTGTTCCTCTTCTTCCTTTCTCCCAACTTGGATTAGGAGTTGAGCAAGTCGAAATTTATCACGATAAGATAGCTGTAGAGTTAAATCTTTGATTTCTTCGTAAGTCATATTTTTGAATCAAGGTTTTTAAAATTACATTGATTATAGTTAGTAAGTGAAAAATATCTATTATTCTTATTGATAAATGCTTTTTAAAGATTTTCTAAAATCCACATAATACGTGCTATACAAAACCCTTAAAAAAGTTAAATAATTTCAAAAAACTTAAACTCCATAAGAATTATGTACATAAAAAAACCGCCCCTCAAGGCGGTTTTTTTACATCTCAATGCAAATTATTTCTTCACATCAAACCGGTCTGCATTCATCACTTTGGTCCAGGCGGCAACAAAGTCTTTCACGAATTTTTCTTTGTTATCATCTTGCGCATACACTTCTGCATAAGAACGAAGAATCGAGTTCGAACCAAACACCAAGTCCACACGTGTTGCTGTCCATTTCGCTGTGCCCGTTGCACGGTCCACAATCTCATAACGGTTTTTGCCGACTGGTTTCCAGTTGTACGCCATATCAGTCAGGTTCACGAAGAAGTCGTTGCTTAATACGCCTTCCCGGTCTGTGAACACGCCTTCTTTTGCACCAGCGTAGTTAGTACCGAGTACACGCATACCACCAATCAGTACCGTCATTTCCGGTGCAGTTAAACCCAGTAACTGAGCACGGTCTAACAGCAGTTCTTCAGGTTGAGCAGTGTAGTCTTCTTTCAACCAGTTACGGAAACCATCGTGTTTTGGCAACAAGTCTTCAAATGAATAGACATCGGTTTGCTCTTGAGTGGCATCCCCTCGTCCCGGCGTAAATGGAACTTTAATGTCCACACCCGCAGCCTGAGCCGCTTTTTCCACCGCAGCCGTACCGCCCAGTACAATCAGGTCGGCAATGCTGACTTTCTTCTCAAGACCCGCCTGAATTTCTTCAAGTTTCGCCAATACTTTTGCCAGACGTTCAGGTTCGTTACCGACCCAGTCTTTTTGTGGTGCCAGGCGGATACGCGCACCGTTTGCACCGCCACGGTAGTCCGAACCACGGAAAGTACGCGCGCTGTCCCATGCGGTGTTGATTAACTCAGCTGTGCTTAAACCACTGTTCAGCAATTTCGCTTTGAGTTCTTCAACTTCTGCTTCCGATAATACGTAATTCACTGATGGAATCGGGTCTTGCCAGATTAAATCCTCAGCAGGAACATCGGCACCTAAATAACGCGATTTTGGTCCCATGTCACGGTGAGTCAGCTTGTACCATGCACGCGCAAACACTTCAGCAAAATAAGCTGGGTCTTTATAGAAACGTTCTGAAATTTTGCGGTATTCCGGATCGACTTTCAGTGCCATATCGGCATCGGTCATCATCGGGTTACGGCGCACATTCGGGTTGTGTGCATCAACAGGTTTGTCTTCCTCTTTGATGTTGATCGGTTCCCATTGTTTCGCGCCTGCCGGGCTGAGGGTTTTTTCCCACTCATAGGTGAACAATAAATAGAAGAATTCATTGTCCCATTTGGTTGGATGCGTGGTCCATGCCCCTTCCAGACCACTGACCATGGTATTGGCACCGTTACCTGTACCTTCAGGGTTATGCCAGCCTAGGCCCTGGAATTCGACATCCGCACCTTCAACGTCTTTACCCAGCAATTCAGCCTTGCCGTTACCGTGTGCTTTACCAATGGTGTGACCACCTGCAGTCAAGGCCACAGTTTCTTCGTCATTCATGCCCATACGGTCGAAGGTTACACGCATATCCTGTGCCGTACGCAGCGGATCCTGTACACCATCTACCCCTTCAGGGTTGACGTAAATGAGACCCATCTGCACGGCAGCAAGCGAATTGTCTAATGACTTACGGTCCTGATCATTTTCATAACGATTTTTGGTGGCATCCAGCCATTTCTTTTCAGAACCCCAATTGACGTCTTTTTCAGGATGCCAGATGTCTTGACGACCGCCACCGAAACCAAAGGTTTTCAGACCGGCTTCTTCGTACGCCACTGTACCGGCCAGGATGATCAGATCGCCCCAAGAGATTTTATTGCCATATTTACGTTTAATCGGCCAAAGTAGACGGCGGCCTTTATCGGTGTTGACGTTGTCTGGCCAGCTGTTGAGTGGTGCAAAACGCTGGTTACCAGTATTGGCACCGCCGCGACCGTCCTGTTTACGGTAAGAACCGGCTAAGTGCCAGGCAGTACGCACGAACATGCCAATGTAGCTACCGTAGTCCGATGGCCACCAGTCCTGGCTGCTGTTAATCAGTTCGCGTAAATCCTGTTTCACTGCTTCCAAATCCAGTGAATTGAATGCCTTGGCATAATCAAAATCCGGGTCCATCGGATTGGTTTTTTTATCGTGTTGAGCAAGAATGTTAAGATTTAGAGCATTCGGCCACCAAGCGGCATTTGAGCTGGCGGCATTGGTATTCGCACCTTCTTGATGGAACGGGCATTTCCCTGCAGTTTTCGTATCATTATTCATATCTGAGCTCCAAATTAATCATAAAATGACGATTGTCATGAACCGTTAAAAATTTCTAACTCATCATCAAAATAGCTGTTTTTTATGACAATAGAAAGCAAGTTATACGAATGAAAACGATCGAAAAAGCCTATTCTAAAACGGGCTTAAAAACAGGATTTATCAACCCTCACAACAAGAGATCAAATTTTTAGAACTGCTTTATCAATTGGTGATAAAGACGATCAGGATTTGAGATTTTGGACAATATTTCTGATTAAAAATAATGTGCTATATTGAGGCCATAACAAGCAAGAATACCTCACATCATGTCGATCAAGCATGATCGCTATTGCTGAGAACAGACCGTATTTTCTGGAACCTGCCATTCGTGAATCATCAGCCTCTATTGGAAAAACCGCTTCGGCTCATTCAGATCACGCTTGCTGCACTCTGGATTTATCAGGGGTTGGTTCCGAAAATTCTGTTTCAGTCAGCTGCAGAAATCGCCATTTGGCAAAGCATGGGTTTAGAACTCCCTCTGGCAAAAATGGCGGTTACCCTGTCAGGCATAATTGAAATGATGTTTGGCTGTACTTTCCTTATTTGGCAAAAAGCAGCCGTCATCCATCAGCTGAATATTTTAGGTTTAGCCGGATTATTAGTGCTGATTGCGCTCACCAGTCCCTTGCAACTCAGCTCCGCATTTAACCCGGTCGTGATGAATATGGCGATGATTTGCCTTTCAATACTTGCTATTCAACTGTTAAAGCTGAGCCAAGCGTCATCTTAAGAAATAAACATCTTAAACAAGATCAAACCACCAGACGCCGTCCTTCGCGAATGCAGTAAAAGGGGGTCATTAATTTGGAGGTATTTTTCATGGCCACTTTTAAGTCCAGTTCGGGCTGTTCCCGGCTTTCATCGGTCAGCTGAAAGGTTCGGTAATGAATCGCCAGCGAACATTTGGAATGTAAATCCTGATGCGCCTGAAAAGCCTCCTGCGGGTTCATATGCATATAGTTCATCAGCTCACGCGGCTGGTAGGAGCCAATCGGTAACAATGAAATACGCGGTGCCCCCAAACGGTTTTGAATCTCTTTAAAATGCGGTGAATAGCCGCTATCTCCGGCAAAGAAACAATGATCTTTTCCGGCTAACACTGAAAAACCACCCCACAGTGCCCGGTTGTGATCGCGCAAGCCGCGACCGGAAAAATGCTGTGCCGGGGTATAAATAATTTTTAAATCCTGCAATAAGGAAGATTGCCACCAGTCCATTTCCAGCACATGAAAAATTTTCGGCAAATACCACGCATTGCCCAGTCCGGTATAAATCGGCATGGCAAATTGATCATGCAGCCATTCCAGGCTGGCCAGATCAATATGGTCATAATGATTATGACTGAGCAGCACCGCATGAATGGTCGGTAATTCTTCCAGGGCAATTCCCGCCGGAATGACCCGCTTCGGACCTTTGCCCTGCTGGGGACTGACATGTTCACACCAGACCGGATCGGTGAGCAGATTATAGGGCCCGATTTGTAACAGTACCGTAGCATGCCCGACAAACCACACTTGCCAGTCGTCTATACTGGCGTTTGGACGGTTCTGGGGAATGGTGCGTTTGCTGGCATGGAATTCGGCTTGTTCTTTGTTTATATCGACATTCCAGGTCGATGACTTGCGGCTAAGCAGCCACTTGATCAGCTCGATCCGTCCACGCCCTGCAGGACTGGGCAAGGCATTGAAGAACCGTTCACCATCATGATGATTGGAATGCATAAACTGAAATGAAGGCTGCCGCCAGGTATGTGACCAGCATGCTTTGGTCGGGAGTTGAAAGTGTAATTGCTCAGGCTTCTGCTTCATGTAGATTCAATTTCTTAGTCTGACCTCAACATTCAAAATCCGGTATTCTGAATGCACTGACATATATATCACGTTTTATTCTAAACGTCCTTGCATACGTTCCAACCACACCTGTTTAGTTTGCGGTTTGATAAACAATGCCACAATTTCCGGATGAATCTGTTTGATTTTCGCTTCAATTCTATTGACGCAAGCTTCGATGTCATCCGAGCTTAAATTATCTTCAAACTCCAGGCTTAACGATGCCAGCACCTGATGCGCGCCCATCTGTTCGGTCAACACGCCATTGGCTGACTGTACTGCTTCATCTTCCTGGGCAATCAGCAAGATATCATTACGCAGTTGCGGATCGGCCGTTTCCCCCAACAATAAACCCTTGGTTTCACGCGCCAGTAAAATGGCAGAAACTGCCAGTACAAGACCAATCAAGATCGAGGCCATGCCATCCAGTTCAGGAATATTCAAGGCATGAGCCAGATAGATGCCGATCAGGGCAATCAACAGACCACATAACGCGGCAGTATCTTCAAACAGTACGGTAAAGGTAGTGGGATCTTTACTGTGCCGAAAAGCCTCGAAATAACCTTGCTTGCCTTTCACCTTACGGAATGCCTTTAAGGCCACCAACCACGAGGTGCCTTCACACAAGATGGCGATGCTTAACACAATATAGTTGATGGTGGGATTCAGCATTGCTTCAGGATGCAGCACATGTTGTATGCCCTGATAAATCGACACAATCGCACCCAGTGCAAAAACCATCAATGCCACAATAAAGGCCCAAAAATACAGCTCACGGCCATAACCAAAAGGATGCTTATAGTTGGCGGGCTGCTGGGATTTTTTCATGCCATACAGCAGCAAAATTTCGTTCAATGTGTCTACCACCGAGTGAATGGCTTCACTGAACATGGCCGAACTGTTGGTGATATAGGCGGCCACAAACTTGACCAGTGCAATCGCCAGATTACCTGCCAGTGCTGCATAGACCACAATCTTATTCGAATCAGACATTCAAATTTGTCCCAGGTGTTTTTTTGTCAAGCGTTGTTATTATCAAATAGATCTATTTGATTTTTATAGCTCTTTGCATAGTACTCAATGTGGTTGTTGTCGTGGTTTATTCTTTTGTTGTTTTTAGCGTAACTGTTGATTATTTCGCCAGTGCGTATATTGATGTTTCATGTGAAACGCTGTGATGAAATATGATGCATTTTCACAATTCACGCAGATTGCAAGCTCATAAAAAGGAAGCCTAAAC
>NZ_VOYL01000015.1:0-65892 GCF_013420295.1 Acinetobacter sp. YH01018 | reverse complement strand
TTGTTCCACTTTAGATATTTGTTTAAGATGAGATGTAACTCATTGAAATGTGTCATCATATTCGTCGTCAGAAAACAAGTATTATGCCATTATTTCAATGAGTTATCTTTTTTTGTCGTGTACAAAGATGAAAGTCATAAAAAATATGTCAGTTCAGGACAAAAGTTTAAATTATCAGAGAATTAAAAATCATCAGGCATAAAAAAGACCGGTGAAACACCGGTCTTTTTTAGAACAACTGAAGCTCTTCTTGCGAAATTAGTTAACTTCGCGATCTACTAGCTCAACGTAAGCCATCGGTGCAGCATCACCTGCACGGAAGCCCGCTTTAAGAACACGTAGATAACCGCCGTTACGTTCTTTGTAACGAGGGCCAAGAACGGTAAATAATTTACCAACAGTTGCTGCTGAACGAGTACGAGCAAACGCCAAACGACGGTTTGCAACAGTATCGTTTTTAGCTAAAGTGATTAAAGGCTCAGCTACACGACGTAACTCTTTAGCTTTAGGCACAGTTGTTTTAATCAACTCGTGCTCGAACAAAGAGTTAGCCATGTTTTGGAACATCGCTTTACGATGACTGCTTGTACGGCCTAATTTCACACCACTATTACGATGACGCATGGTGATAGTCCTACTTAATTAACGGCTACGATAGGCAAAACGGTCGTCCATACGGAGACTAGCTGGTGGCCAGTTCTCTAAACGCATGCCGAGTTGTAAGCCTTTAGAAGCCAGAACATCTTTGATTTCAGTTAACGATTTTTTACCGAGGTTAGGAGTTTTTAACAACTCCACTTCAGTACGTTGAACCAAATCACCGATGTAGTAAATATTTTCTGCTTTCAAACAGTTAGCAGAACGAACAGTAAGCTCTAGATCATCTACTGGACGAAGCAAGATTGGATCCACTTCTTCGCGAGGCTCTTGAGCAACAGGAGCTTGATCTTTCTGAAGATCAACAAAAATTGCAATTTGTTGTTGCAAGATTGTTGCCGCTTTACGGATTGCTTCTTCAGGATCAACTGTACCGTTTGTTTCAAGATCAATGATCAGTTTATCAAGGTCAGTACGTTGTTCTACACGAGCATTTTCTACTGTATAAGACACACGTTTGATTGGGCTATAAGAAGCATCTAACTGTAAGCGACCCACAGGGCGAGTCTCGCCTTCTGGGAAACGTGAGTCAGAAGTTTCATAACCACGACCTTGAGAAACTTTCAGGCGCATTTTTAAATTGCCTGAAGCACTTAAAGTGCCGATCAAATGCTCAGGGTTTACCACTTCAACATTATGAGGTAAACGAAGATCAGCGGCTGTTACATCGCCTGGACCTTGTTTTTCTAATGTCAAATATGCTTCGTTTTGATCGAACAGCTTAATCGACAATCCTTTTAGGTTCAGCAAGAGCTCGACGATGTCCTGCTGCAAGCCTTCCAAGGTACTGTACTCGTGCTCAACCCCTTCTATTTCAACTTCAACCACAGCAGCGCCAGGTAAAGAAGAAAGAAGGATACGACGTAAAGCATTACCAAGAGTATGACCAAAGCCACGCTCTAATGGTTCCAGAATCACTTTTGCCGAGGTCCCGCTAGCCGCTTCGACCTTGATCGCTTGCGGAGTTAGAAACTCATTTGCAGTACGCGTCATTATTGCTACCTCAAGGATTATTTAGAATACAATTCTACAATCAAGCTTTCGTTGATTTCAGCAGGTAAATCAGAACGATCCGGTGCAGCTTTAAACGTACCTTCTAGTTTTGAATGGTCAACTTCCATCCAAGAAGGAATACCACGTTGAGCAGCCAATTCAATTGCGCCTTTAATACGCAATTGTTGTTTAGCACCTTCGTGAACTGCGATTACATCGCCAGCTTTAACTTGGATAGACGCGATGTTAACACGACGACCATTCAAAGTAATGCTACGGTGAGATACAAGCTGACGAGCTTCTGCACGTGTAGAACCAAAACCCATGCGATAAACTACGTTATCAAGGCGGCTTTCAAGCAGTTTCAACAAGTTTTCACCTGTTGCGCCTTTAACACGAGCAGCTTCTTTATAGTAGTTACTAAATTGACGTTCTAACACACCGTACATACGACGTACTTTTTGTTTTTCACGTAATTGTAGTGAGTACTCAGATTGTTTGCTGCCACGAGCCCCGCCATGTTGGCCAGGTGCTTTAGCATGTTTTTTTGTCTTAACGTCAAATGGTTTAACGCCAGATTTTAATTGCAGGTCTGTCCCTTCGCGGCGAGAGAGTTTGCATTTTGGACCAATATAACGAGCCATGAATGATTCTCCTTACACACGACGTTTTTTAGGTGGACGACAACCGTTGTGCGGGATTGGCGTCACATCGGTAATGCTGTTAATTTTATAACCCACTGCACCTAAAGCACGAACCGCAGACTCACGACCAGGACCAGGACCTTTTACAAGGACATCCAAGTTTTTCAAACCGTAATCCAAAGCTGCTTTACCAGCAACTTCAGCAGCTACCTGAGCAGCAAACGGAGTTGATTTACGTGATCCACGGAAGCCTTGTCCACCTGAAGTGGCCCAAGCCAGTGCATTACCTTGACGATCGGTAATAGTCACAATGGTGTTATTAAAAGAAGCGTGAATGTGTGCAACACCTTCAGAGACGGTACGAGTGACCTTCTTGCGTGTGCGAGTATCTTTAGCCATCTTTTAGCTTCCAGAAATCTTATTTCTTAATAGGTTTGCGCGGACCTTTACGGGTACGTGCGTTAGTTTTGGTGCGTTGTCCACGGACAGGCAAGCTGCGACGATGACGAAGACCGCGGTAGCAGCCTAAATCCATTAAACGTTTAATGTTCATGGAAATTTCGCGACGTAAATCACCTTCGGTCGGAACCTTGGTAATTTCTGCACGAATCGCATCAAGCTGAGCATCATCCAATTCACGGATCTTAGTAGTTGGTGCAATACCAGCAGCAGCTAAGATGTTCTTAGCAGTGTGGCGACCGATACCAAAAATATACGTGAGGGAGATAACAGCATGCTTGTTATCCGGAATGTTTACACCGGCAATACGAGCCATTCACTTTCTCCAAAAAGGCAGTAGAGATAATCAACCGCCCCACAAATATCTTGAGGGGCGGATAATAACCTAATTAGCCTACTGAAATCAACAGGTCTTGATCAGATTAACCTTGACGCTGCTTATGACGAGGTTCAGCGCTACAAATAACGCGGATAACCCCATTACGACGGATAACTTTACAGCTACCACAAATTTTTTTAACAGAAGCTTGTACTTTCATGATGAAACCTCAAGTGCGCTTATCCCTTAGGATGAGCAGTCGTTTTTCTCATTAACGTTTGATTGTCATACTGGTGCGAAGTGAGATGGGCTTGTAGCTGAGCCATAAAGTCCATCACAACAACCACTACGATCAGCAAGGATGTACCACCTAAATGGAATGGAATACCAAAAGAACTTTGCAGAATCATTGGCATCAAACAGATGACCGTAATATAAATTGCACCAATGAATGTCAAACGATTAAGAATATGATCTAAGTAACGAGCAGTTTGCTCACCTGGGCGAATACCAGGTACATAAGCTCCGCTGCGTTTCAAGTTCTCTGATACTTCTTTAGGACTGAACACAAGTGCAGTATAGAAATAACAGAAAAAGATAATTAACGCACCGAAGAGCACCAAATACAAAGGTTGTCCAGGCGATAATACCAATGCCAAATCTTGTAGGCTACGCTTTACGATTCCTGCATTTGGATCAGAACTACCCAACCATTGACCTAAACTTGCAGGGAACAGCAATAATGAACTCGCAAAAATTGCTGGAATAACCCCCGCCATATTTAATTTCAATGGCAAATGTGTCTGCTGTGCAGTAAATACGCGACGCCCTTGTTGCTTTTGAGCATAGTTAACCGGTATACGACGTTGTGCCTTTTCAATAAATACAATCGCAGCAAGAACCACAACTGAAAGTAATGCAAATACAGCCAGACCAATTAAGCTCGATTGACCATTATCCACCGAAGTGAATGCTTGAATTACAATATTTGGCAAACCAGCAACGATACCTGCAAAAATGATCATGGAGATCCCATTACCAACACCACGTTCGGTAATTTGCTCTCCTAACCACATTAAGAACATAGTGCCTGCAACCAATGAAGTTACAGCAGGAATGTAAAAAGCCAGTCCTGAGGTCAAGGTAATTCCTTGGCTAATCAGACCAGCACACATACCAACACCTTGTACCAATGCAAGTAATAACGTGCCGTAACGCGTATATTGATTAATCTTACGCTTACCCTGCTCGCCTTCTTTCTTTAACGCTTCCAGCGAAGGAACGACTGTTGACATCAACTGCACGATAATCGATGCAGAGATATATGGCATGATTCCCAACGCAAGAATTGACATTCGCTCTAATGCTCCGCCAGAGAACATATTAAACAAACCTAAGAAAGTACCTTCATTAGCTTTGAAAAAACGTTCTAAAGCGACATTATCAATACCCGGCAGCGGAATATGTGCTCCTAGTCGAAAGACCAGTAATGCGCCAATCAAAAACATTAATCGACGAATAATTTCACGATATTTCACATGAAATGGCTGGCCTTTCATCATGTTGACATGACCTGAAGAACTAGGAGACATAGACACTAGCGATTACTCCTCGACTTTACCGCCAGCAGCTTCAACAGCAGCTTTAGCGCCTTTAGTCAAAGCAACACCTTGTACAGTGAATGCACGAGTAATATCACCAGAAAGTACGATACGAGCACGAGTCATATCTTTACGTACAACATTGGCAGCTTTTAAAGTTTCAAGTGAAATGATATCACCTTCAACTTTAGCAAGCTCTGATAAACGTACTTCAGCAGTTTTTAAAGCAAGTTGGCTAGTGAAGCCGAATTTAGGTAAACGACGATATAACGCAGTTTGACCACCTTCGAAACCTGGACGTACGCCACCGCTCTTACGTGATTTTTGACCTTTGACACCACGGCCACCAGTCTTACCAACGCCAGAACCGATACCACGGCCTAAACGAAGGTTTTCACGTTTAGCACCTTCTGCAGGTGCAATAGTATTTAAACGCAGAGTCATGGCTTATTCCTCTACACTAACCATATAGTAGACTTGGTTGATCATACCGCGGTTAGAAGGCGTATCTTGCACTTCTACAGTATGACCAATACGACGCAGACCTAAACCTTTAAGGCTAAGCTTGTGATTTTTCAAGCGGTGCGCAGAAGATTTAGTCTGGGTAACTTTAATCGTTTTCATGATTGATTACCCTTGAATTTGTTCTACTGAAAGACCACGTTTCGCAGCGACTTTCTCAGGAGAAGTCATGTCACGCAAACCTTTAAAAGTTGCGTTCACTACGTTAGCAGCGTTTGTAGAACCATAGCATTTTGTCAATACGTTATGTACGCCAACAGCTTCTAGAACTGCACGCATAGCACCACCAGCAATTACACCAGTACCTTCAGAAGCAGGTTGCATGTAAACGCGGCTTGCACCATGACGAGCATTAATAGGGTGTTGTACAGTACCGTTAACAAGCTCAACAGTAATCATGTTACGACGTGCAGCTTCAAGTGCTTTAGAAATAGCAGCTGGAACTTCACGTGCTTTACCACGACCAAAACCTACGCGACCATTACCATCACCCACAACAGTTAATGCTGTGAAAGAGAAGATACGACCACCCTTAACAACTTTGGCTACACGATCAACGGCAACCAGCTTTTCAACAAGACCTTCGTTTTGTTCAACTTTAGCCATGATTAGAACTCCAAGCCGTTTTCACGAGCAGCATCAGCCAAGGCTTTGATACGACCATGATATTTGAAACCAGAACGGTCAAATGCAACTTTAGTTACGCCAGCTGCTTTCGCACGTTCTGCAATTAAAGCACCCACTTTTTGAGCCGCATCAACGTTACCAGTTGTACCAGCACGTAAAGTAGCATCTAAAGTTGAAGCTTGAGCTAAAACTTTGCCACCATCTGCTGAGATAACTTGAGCATAGATGTGACGCGGTGTGCGGTTTACACACAAGCGAGTCGCACCCAATGCACGAATGTGCAAGCGTGTGCTTTTCGCACGACGCAAACGGGATTGTTTCTTTTCGTTCATAAGAACCTCGCGCCTTATTTCTTCTTAGCTTCTTTACGAAGTACAACTTCGTCAGAATAACGAACACCTTTACCTTTATAAGGCTCTGGTGGACGGTAACCACGGATATCTGCAGCAACTTGACCTAAAGCTGCTTTATCAGCAGATTTAAGAATGATTTCAGTCGCTGTAGGAGTTTCAGCAGTTACACCTTCTGGAAGGTTGTAATCAATCGGGTGAGAGAAACCAAGGTTAAGGTTAACAACGTTACCTTTAACCGCAGCTTTATACCCAACACCGATAAGTTGTAACTTGCGTTCGAAACCTTCGCTAACACCTTTTACAAGGTTGTTTAACACAGCGCGAGCAGTACCAGCTTGCATCCAAGCGTCTTTCGACTCAGCTTTAGGAGCAATTTGAAGTTGACCTTCTTCCTGTTTTAGCTCGACCAGCGCATGCAGGTTGAAAGACAATGTACCTTTGCTGCCTTTCACTTCGACCTGCCGGCCGTTCTGAGTAACTGTTACACCGTTAGGTACAGTTACTGGGGCTTTAGCCACACGAGACATGAGGAATCACCTATTAAGAAACAAAAGCAATAACTTCACCACCGATGCCCGCAGCACGTGCAGCGCGATCAGTCATGATGCCTTTGCTTGTAGAAACAATTGCAATACCCAAACCTTGCTTAACGCTAGGAAGTGCATCTTTACCGCGATACTGACGTAGACCTGGACGGCTTACACGTTTCACAGTTTCGATAACTGGTTTGCCTTCAAAATATTTTAACGTAAGTGTTAAAGTTGGTTTGCCTTCAGCATCTGCAACTTCTACGTTTGAAATATAACCTTCTTGTTGAAGTACGTTTGCAATTGCAACCTTCAACTTAGAATTTGGCATAGAAACAGTTTGTTTCTTTGCCATTTGTGCGTTACGAACACGGGTTAACATGTCGGCAACGGTATCTTGCATACTCATTTATAGTGCTCCTTACCAGCTTGCCTTAACAACGCCCGGTACATCACCTTGCATTACTGTATCGCGTAATTTGTTACGGCTTAAACCGAACTTACGGAAGTAACCATGAGGACGACCAGTTAAACCACAACGGTTACGTAGACGTACTGGAGACGCATTACGTGGTAATGCCTGTAACTTCATCATCGCATCGAAACGTTCTTCGTCGCTCGCATTTACATTTGCAATCGTAGCTTTTAATTCAGCACGTTTTGCAGCAAATTTAGCAACTGTTTTTTCGCGTTTCAATTCGCGATTAATCATACCTTTCTTAGCCATATCGACCTCTTATTTGAACGGGAAGCCGAATGCACGCATAAGCGCACGGCCTTCGTCATCGGTGCGAGCAGTCGTAGTAATGGTAATGTCCATACCACGAATACGATCAATCTTATCGAAATCGATTTCAGGGAACATGATTTGTTCCTTCAAACCCATCGAATAGTTACCACGACCATCAAATGATTTCGCAGAAAAACCGCGGAAGTCACGAATACGAGGGATCGCGATAGAGATCAAACGGTCTAAGAATTCGTACATTTGTTCGCCGCGTAAAGTAACTTTACAACCAATCGGCCAACCATCACGGATTTTGAAACCAGCGATTGATTTGCGAGCTAGAGTAAGAACTGGTTTTTGACCAGCAATCGCTTGCATATCAGAAAGAGCGCCATCTAACAATTTCTTGTCAGCTGATGCCGCACCAACACCCATGTTAATGGTGATTTTAGTGATGCGAGGAATCTCCATCACATTTTTAACGCCCAATTGCTCTTGTAACTGAGCTTTAAGTACGTCGTTGTAACGTGTTTTAAGTCTGGCCATTGCCTATTTCAACCTATTACTTCGCTACCGCCACTGATTCACCGTTAGATTTATAAACGCGAGTTTTCACGCCTTCAATCGTTTGGTAACCAACACGGTCAGCCTTTTGGGTTGTAGCATTAAAAATTGCCACGTTTGAGATATGAAGCTCAGCTTCTTGAGTTACGATGCCGCCTTCAGCGCCAGTAGCTCGGTTAGGCTTTTGATGCTTCTTCACCAAGTTAAGGCCTTCAACCTTAACGCGGTCATTAGAAACTGACAACACAGTACCCTGTTTGCCTTTTTCTTTACCTGCGATCACAATTACTTGATCGCCTTTTTTAATCTTAGCCATGAGTGCCTCTTATAGAACTTCAGGAGCCAATGAAATGATTTTCATGAACTGTTCAGTACGAAGTTCACGAGTCACTGGTCCGAAAATACGAGTTGCAATCGGCGCTTTGTTGTTGTTCAAAATTACAGCAGCGTTATCGTCGAAACGAATCACTGAACCGTCTGGACGACGGATACCAAATTTTGTACGTACAACTACAGCATTCATCACGTCACCTTTTTTAACACGTGCGCGTGGAATAGCTTCTTTTACAGTAACTTTAATAATGTCGCCAACAGAAGCATAACGACGATGTGAACCACCAAGTACTTTAATACATTGTACGCGGCGAGCACCACTGTTGTCTGCTACGTCGAGCATACTTTCGGTTTGAATCATTGCCCTACTCCAAAACCGAGCATCACCGGTCACATTTCGAAAGGCTCAAAGAGTACTCGAAATTAACCGATGATGCAACAAGAACGTCTAATTACTCAGCAGCTGCTTCAATCACTTCAACTAAAGTCCAAGACTTAGTTTTAGAAATTGGGCGGCTTTCTTTAATGGTCACTACGTCGCCAGTTTTAGCAACATTGTTCTCATCATGAGCGTGTAATTTAGTTGAACGGCGGATTGATTTGCCATACAACGGGTGTTGAACGCGGCGTTCAATAAGCACAACAATAGACTTGTCCATTTTGTCGCTTACAACTTTACCGGTTAACGTGCGAACTGTTTGTTCACTCATTGTCCGTTCCCCTGTTTTTCGGTAAGGAGTGTCTTGATACGAGCAATAGTCTTACGAGTAAGCGCAACTTCATGCGATTTACCCAATTGACCAGTTGCCTTAGCCATACGAAGACGGAATTGGTTAAGCTGTTGCTCATCAAGCAAAGCTGTCAACTCTTCTACCGATTTTTCACGTAGATCTTTAGTTTTCATTACATTACCGTCCGAGTCACGATAGTGGTTTTAAACGGAAGTTTAGCAGCTGCAAGCGTAAATGCTTCACGTGCTAATTCTTCGTTCACACCATCAATTTCGTACAAGACTTTACCTGGTTTGATTTGGCAAACCCAGTATTCCACAGAACCTTTACCTTTACCCATACGAACTTCTAATGGTTTTTCAGTAATTGGCTTGTCCGGGAAAACACGGATAAAGATCTTACCACCACGTTTAATACGACGGCTAATTGTACGACGCGCAGCTTCAATTTGACGCGCAGTCATTTGACCACGTTCAATAGATTTAAGTGCGATAGTACCGAAAGATACTGTGCTACCACGGTGTGCTAGACCAGTGTTACGGCCTTTTTGCACTTTGCGGAATTTAGTACGTTTAGGTTGCAACATGGATTATTCTCCTTTTTCAGCAGAACGATCATTGCGACGACCACGACGCTCTTGACCTTCACCACGACCGCGACCGCGTTTAGCTGGACGTTCTTCAGCAGGAGCAGGGTTCATGACTTGTTTCATGCCACCTAAAATCTCACCACGGAAAATCCAAACTTTAACACCAATCGTACCGTAAGTCGTTTCAGCACGCATAGTAGCGTAGTCGATGTCTGCACGAAGCGTATGCAAAGGTACACGACCTTCACGATACCACTCAGTACGAGCAATCTCAGCACCACCTAAACGACCAGAAACTTCAACTTTGATACCTTTAGCACCAGCACGCATCGTGTTCTGAACCGCACGCTTCATAGCACGACGGAACATTACACGTTTCTCTAATTGAGAAGCGATCGCTTCAGCAACTAAACGAGCGTCTAAGTCTGGGCGATCGATTTCGTTGATGCTTACTTGCGCAGGAACACCCATAATAGATGTTAATTCGCGTTGTAATTTTTCAATGTCTTCGCCTTTTTTACCGATAACGATACCAGGACGAGCAGTGCTAATAGTAATTTTAGCAGCGCCTGTAGGACGTTCGATAAGAATATTGCTGATCATTGCATTCTTAAGTTTTTTAATTAAAAACTCACGAACTTGCAAATCTTTAAGCAAGTATTCAGCGTATTGTTTCGGATTCGCATACCAGTTAGCGTTATGACGTTTCACAACACCTAGGCGGATACCGATTGGATGAACCTTCTGACCCATATCAAACCCCTACCTTAACGGTGATGTGACAAGTACGCTTAGTAATACGATCTGCACGGCCTTTAGCACGTGGCATAATACGTTTAAGGCTGATGCCTTCGTCAACGTAAATCGTAGATACTGTAAGGTCGTCTACATCTAAACTGTTATTATGTTCAGCGTTTGCAATCGCAGATTCCAACGCTTTTTTAACTAAAACTGCAGCTTTTTTGTTGCTGAAGTTCAAGATATTTAAAGCGTGAGCAACAGATTTGCCACGGATCAGATCTGCAACCAAACGTGCTTTTTGTGCCGAGATAGCGGCACCGCGTAATTTAGCAGTAACTTCCATCATCGCACCTTAACGTTTAGATTTCTTGTCAACACCGTGACCACGATAGGTACGAGTTGGCGCGAATTCACCGAGTTTATGACCAACCATGTGTTCAGATACAATCACTGGAACATGGTTACGACCATTATGAACAGAAATTGTTAGACCAACAAAATCTGGGAGAATCATCGAACGACGCGACCAAGTTTTGATCGGCTTGCGAGAGTTACTCGCTACAGCCGCTTCAACCTTAGCGAACAAGTGCGCATCGACGAATGGGCCTTTTTTCAGAGAACGAGGCATTGTCAGATTCCTTTACTTGTTACTTAACGCGACGGTCGCGAATAATCATCTTAGTCGTACGCTTGTTGGTACGTGTCTTGTACCCTTTAGCTTTTTGACCCCATGGGCTTACAGGTTGAATACCTTTGTTACGCCCTTCACCACCACCGTGTGGATGGTCAACTGGGTTCATCGCCATACCACGAACGGTAGGACGAACACCACGCCAGCGTGATGCACCAGCTTTACCTAGTGAACGAAGGTTGCTTTCTGAGTTAGAAACTTCACCCAAAACAGCACGGCATTCAACGTGAATTTTACGCATTTCACCAGAACGTAAACGAACGATAGCGTAAGAACCGTCACGACCCAACAACTGAACAGAAGTACCAGCTGAACGAGCTAATTGCGCGCCTTTACCGATTTTAAGCTCGATGTTGTGAAGAGTAGAACCGATAGGCATGTTGCGAAGTGGCAAGCAGTTACCTGGACGAATTGGAGCATCGTTACCAGATTGTACTTTATCACCAGCACGCAAACCTTTAGGCGCAATGATGTAACGACGTTCACCGTCAGCATATTTCAATAAAGCAATATGAGCTGTACGGTTAGGATCGTATTCAATACGTTCAACTACAGCTGGAATGCCGTCTTTGTTACGTTTGAAGTCAACGATACGGTAGTGTTGTTTATGACCACCACCAACGTGACGAGTTGTAATGTGACCGTTGTTATTACGACCACCAGTACGTTTTTTAGCTTCAACCAACGGAGCATAAGGCGCGCCTTTGTGAAGATGGTCGTGAACGACTTTCTCTACAAAGCGACGTCCTGGTGACGTTGGCTTACATTTTTGAATAGGCATAATTCTCGTCCTTATTCCGCTGCGCTTTCAGCGGTATCGCCCAAGTCAGCCATTTCAACATCTTGGCCAGCTTTCAGGGTGACGTATGCTTTTTTAACATCAGAACGACGTCCTAATGTTTTACCAAAGCGTTTAGTCTTACCTTTAGTGATCGTTGTGTTAACTTTAACAACTTGAACACCAAAGAGTTGTTCCACTGCTTTTTTGATTTCAAGTTTGTTTGCATTTAATGCAACTTTAAAAACTTGAACACCAGCAGTTTCACCTAAAACTTGTGCTTTTTCTGAGAATACAGGTCCTTGCAGGACTTGATAGATACGTTCGTTGTTCATCCGAGTTCTACCTCAATTTTCTTAGCAGCAGCTACAGACATAACAACTTTGTCGAACGCGATCAAGCTAACAGGATCAATTGCAGCAGCATCAACCACATCAACGTGTGGAATGTTGCGTGCAGCAAGATACAAGTTCTCATCAACAGCATCAGTAACGATTAATGCACGAGTAGCATTCAAGTCGTTAAGTTTTGCAAGCAACTCTTTAGTTTTTGGAGCAGCAACAGCAAACTCTTCAACTAAAACCAAGCGATCTTGACGAACAAGTTCAGCCAGGATGCATTGCATAGCACCGCGGTACATTTTACGGTTAACTTTTTGAGACCAATCTTGTGGACGAGCGGCAAAAGTTTTACCACCACCTACCCAGATCGGGCTACGAATAGAACCAGCACGCGCACGGCCAGTACCTTTTTGACGGAATGGCTTTTTACCACCGCCAGATACGTCAGCACGTGATTTCTGAGCTTTCGAACCTTGACGACCACCAGCCAAATAAGCTGTAACAACTTGGTGTACAAGAGCTTCGTTAAATTCACGACCGAAAGCAACTTCAGATAATTCAACAGCAGAGCCGGAAACAGTATTTAAATTCACGTTATTTCCCCTCAGGCCTTGATCGTAGGACGAACAGTTACGTCGCCACCAGTAGCACCAGGAACCGCGCCTTTAACAACCAGAACTGAACGTTCAGCGTCGATAGCAACGATTTCAAGACCCTGTGTAGTTACGCGTTCAGCACCTAAATGGCCAGCCATTTTTTTGCCTTTGAACACGCGACCAGGAGTCTGGTTTTGACCTGTAGAACCTAGAACACGGTGAGAAACAGAGTTACCGTGAGTAGCGTCTTGAGTACGGAAGTTCCAACGCTTAACACCACCTTGGAAGCCTTTACCTTTAGACTGACCAGTTACGTCAACAATTTGACCTACTGTAAACAGATCTACACCGATAGTAGCGCCAACTTCACGACCTTCAAGCTCAGCTTCTGATACGCGGAATTCTTGAACCAGACGACCAGCAGCAACACCCGCTTTAGCGAAGTGACCTTTCTGAGCGTTAGTTACGCGAGATTCGCGACGTTCACCAGTAGTGATTTGAATCGCTTGATAACCATCAGTTTCAAGCGTTTTGATTTGAGTGATGCGGTTAGGATCAACCTCAATCACTGTTACAGGTACAGAAACACCAGCATCTGTAAAGATACGAGTCATACCGCACTTGCGACCGACTAAACCAATAGCCATGTGCATAAACCTCTAAAAAAGCGGCCTAATTAACTTAGAGCGTTAATTAACCGAAAGCCTTAACCCAAAGCGATCTGAACATCAACACCAGCTGCAAGATCCAACTTCATCAATGCATCAACAGTTTTATCTGTAGGTTGAACGATGTCGATCAAACGTTTGTAAGTGCGGATCTCGTATTGGTCACGCGCATCTTTGTTAACGTGTGGTGATGTTAAAACGTTGAAACGTTCGATGCGAGTAGGCATCGGGATTGGACCACACACTTGTGCGCCAGTACGTTTTGCTGTTTCTACGATCTCTTGAGCTGATTGATCAATTAAACGGTGATCAAAAGACTTAAGACGGATACGAATTCTCTGGTTAGACATACCAGTTAACTCCAAGCCAAATATATATAAAGAATCACTCTTGACGCATCTCACCCCACTTTATGTGGGCAAGTGTCAAGAGCAGTGAATTATCACTAAGGTCATGATCGATGCCACGACTGTCACGATGTTAACTACTTTATTCGTAGCCAACCCCCTTTCATCAAAGGGTCGCCCATTATAGCGATTGTTTAACGCTTAAGCAAATCCATTTTTAACTTTTTCCTCTTTTTTTCTGTTTATCCTTTTAGTGTTTTGTTTAAAAATAACTCAGCATGCAGTTTTTTGTAAAACGTACTCTATCGCTTGGTTTAGTATTTGATTTCCTTTAATAAAGTCACTTTTAGACATACTTTTTAATTGACGTTCCGTTTGCACATATTGACCGGAAAAGCTCTCTAACTCTTCATCATTTTCTAAAAACAGTTGCAGTACCTCTGGGGTTATTTCAGGATGAAATTGAAATCCCAAGACATTTTTTCCAATTTGATACATTTGATTGCGGCAGGCATCATTTTCCGCCAGATGAATAGCGCCTTTCGGGATTTCAAAGGTTTCACTGTGCCATTGCATGACCTTAAACTGTTCTGGCAACTCAAAACACTCTTCAGACACATGCTTCACCCTACGTACCTCTGTCAAACCTAACTCCTGCTGTTCATTGCGCCTGACTGCCGCCCCCAAAGCATTGGCAATCAATTGCCCGCCCAGACACAAACCAATGGCCGGCTTACCCATAGATAAATAACGCCTGATCCAGCGCTTTTCTACTTTTAACCAGGGATAATTTGCTTCATCATTAACACTCATTGCCCCTCCCATAATAATGAGCAAATCTACATCTTCCACTTGCGGCAAAGCCTCGATATCAAGTGGTCGATCTACAGGTAAGGCAAAAAATTCCGTTGCGGTAATTTTAGCGTGATGCTGTTTTAAGAATTGATAACAACTGCCGAACCCTTCACCAGCAATATGCTGAAAATAATGTACTCTTAAATGCGACTTCATGCGCCTCCGCCTATTGTTTTAGCTCTGCCATAGTTTTAGCAAGAATGAAGCCAACTTTAGGCGTAAATTAAGGTTTCTATACATTTCGGCATTTATATAGCCTAATCCGCGTGTTTCTCTTAAGCTAAGACTAATTTTGGTACGACTTAGAGCATCACCTTGAAAAAAAACTCACAAACAGCACTCATTCACGCACCACGAAAAGCCCCACAATATATTTCTACCGTTCAACCTCCCGTGTTTCGTGCATCGACGATTATTTTTGACAACACCGATGCACTGTTTAATCGCCACTGGAGCGATGATTATGATTATAGTTATGGCACCCACGGCACGCCTACAACCTTTACTTTAGGCGACAACATTGCCCAGATCGAAGGCGGAAAATATTGTCTGCTGGCACCAAGTGGCTTGTCGGCTATTAATTTAGTGAATTCATGTTTTCTTGCCCAGGGGGATGAAGTCTGGGTGGCAGACAACATTTATGGTCCAAATATGGAACACCTGCATAACCTGCAAACGCGTTATGGTATTAGCATTAAAGTGTATAACCCGATTGATGCAGAGACTTTCCAGCCTACCAATAAAGCCAAACTCATCTGGTTAGAAGCAGCAGGTTCCGTGACCCTGGAATTTCCCGACCTGATCAATCTGGTGAAAAAAGCCAAAGCGCATAACATACTGACAGCACTTGACAATACCTGGGGTGCAGGGCTGGCTTTTAATGCCTTCAATTTTGGCGATGAGCATTTAAGTGTAGATGTGACTGTACATGCATTGACCAAATATCCAAGTGGTGGCGGTGACATCTTGATGGGTTCAGTAGTGACCGGTGACCAGAAACTGCATCATCAATTATTCCGGATGCATGCCATTCAGGGGATTAGTGTGTCAGGTGACGATGTGGCACAGGTACAGCGCAGTCTGGCATCGATGCAAGTGCGTTATCAGCATCAATCTCAAAGCTGTTTAACATTGCTGAATTGGTTAAAACAGCAACCTGAGTTTGTACAGGTGTTACATCCTGCCGATGCTGAATCAGCAGGACATCAACATTGGAAAGAAATTTGCAGGGAAGAACACAGTGCCGGTCTGGTCAGTGTGATTTTTAAGCCCGAATATACCCTGGAAGATATTCGTCGCTTCTGCGATGCACTGGAACTGTTTAAACTGGGCTTTAGCTGGGGCGGACCGATCAGTCTGGTCATGCTGTACAACCTGAAAGATATGCGTGTACTGGAACATTCCCACTTAAAAGAAGGACTTTTAGTCCGTTTTTGTATCGGACTCGAACATCCTCAAGATTTAATCCAGGATATCAAACAGGCATTGCAGCAGTTAAACCAGCAAAAAATTAAAGAATAAAAAAGGACCTATCTATTATCAGTGTCAGGAAAATGCTACCAGTACACACCCAAAAATTGTTTTACATTCACAATTTTTCCCGGCACCACGGTTTGATTGCCGGGGTAGTCGGAACTGGTAAAAAGATGATCCTCATGTTTTGACAGAACAATTCACCTATGGGTAGGCTGGTATTTTTTGGCTGCGGCCGAATACCCGCCTACTCTTCCTTTAATCCAATTAATTCAATGCAGCCGGAAAAACCTAACCTACTGATCAGCCATAGCGTAATTACCAGCATGGATAAACTAAAGTCTGGATTTTAAATGTCTATTGAAAAGTTACAAAACCAAGTAGCAGCAAGTGCATCAAACAAAAAAGAAAAACCGCTTTAGAAAACAGTAACCCAGCGAAGCAGAAGTTCTGTCCACACAACAGCTACGCCAACAGCACCTAACACTAGAGCTGAAAAAACATGCTGAACGTACCGCCCAACAGTATAAAAAGCTGATTCAAGATACTGCCTATACTTTTGCCACCCGTGCTACAAGCAACTTAGGAGACTCGACCGGGCAAAATAGTCCGCTATTTAGAAGATTTACTAATGGCAGAAAATAATCTGGTTTACAAATCAAAAGCAATCAAACCATCGGATATTCTTATATTCCATAATTTTTTTATGGTTTAACCAAAAATAGGTGTTGTAAAAAGATTTTATAACATGTATTTTTAATACATCTTATAAATAACAGCCATGAGAGATCAAACATGACTCCGCAGCAAATTGACCTAGTAAAAGCCACTGTTCCTGTACTCCGTGAAAATGGCGTAGCATTAACTGGTTATTTTTATAACCGTATGTTGGGCAATAATCCAGATCTAAAAGAAACATTTAATATGGGGCACCAGCGCAGTGGTGCACAGGCACAAGCTCTTGCAGGCGCCGTGTTGGCTTATGCTGAAAACATTGAAGATCCTTCTGTGCTTTTGCCTGTAGTTGAGTTAATCGCACACAAACACGTTAGCCTGAACATTCAAGCCCCTGACTATAATATTGTTGGTGAAAACCTGCTTCATTCCATCAGTGAAGTTCTAAGCATTTCAATGGACGATCCACTCATTGGCGCTTGGGCAGCAGCTTATGGTCAACTGGCAGACCTGTTCATCAGCACTGAAAAAGCCATTTACGATCAGCATCAACAAACCAAAGGTAGCTGGTTAGGCTGGCGTAACTTCAAGATTGCCAAGAAAGTCGTTGAAAGCGATGAAATCACCTCTTTCTATCTTCAACCTGTCGATGGCGGCGCATTGCCGAAATACGAAGCCGGCCAATATATTTCAGTGCGTGTTTTCGTTGAAGAACTGGGCTTGAAACAGCCTCGTCAATATACGCTTTCCACTTGCCCACAAGCGGATTATTTACGTATCTCGGTAAAACGTGAAGACCAAAAAGGCGACATGGTTCCAGGTTGGGTGTCGAACACCCTACATAGCTTGCCAGAAGGTTCAGAAATTGAAGTTTCTGCACCAACAGGTAACTTTTACCTGATCGATCCAAATAAACGTAATGTGTTCATTAGTGGTGGTGTAGGTTTAACGCCAATGATTGCCATGCTGAATCAGCTGGTGACTCTGGATATGCCACAGCCTGTGACCTTTATCCATGCCTGCCGTAGCAAACAAGTGCATGCAATGCATCAACATATTCAGGAGTTGAAAGCAAAATATCCTCGTCTTAGCACATTTACCGCTTATGAATTCCCACATCCAGGCGATAAATTAGGTGAAGATTATGATGTTGCCGGTCGCCTGGACTTAAGCACCGTTGATAGCGCATTGTTACCTGTCAATGCTGACTACTATCTGTGTGGTCCAATGCCATTTATGGCTGAACAGCAAAAGGCGCTGGTTGCTCGCGGCATCCCTGCTGAAAATATTCATAGTGAAGCGTTTGGTACAGGTGGCGTAAAACACTAGCCTGCTGGGTCAGCATAAAATAAAGAGGGGGCTGGTCTAGTTATGCTAGACTAGCCCTTATCTATTCATTTTTTGAAAAATATCAGCACGATCATGCAATTAAATAAATTCACCGACTATGCTTTGCGTATCTTAATGTATATTGCCCAGCCACGGGATATGCCTTATACCATTGCAGAAATTGCCCAAGACTTGCATGTGTCTAAAAACCATTTAGTGAAAATTGTGCATTTTATGGGCAAACAGAACTGGCTGATTACCACGCGAGGCAAAGGCGGCGGGATTGGACTCAACCCTGAGGCTCTTGAATTGAACCTGGGTCAAGTCGTACGCATCCTGCAAGGTGAAAACCAGATTGTCGAATGCAATACCCCACCCTGCGTACTGCGTTCTCAGTGCGGACTAAAAGGCTTTCTCGATCAGGCAGTAGAACAGTTTTATCTAAGCCTAGATCAATACACCTTGGCTCAGGTTTTAAATAACTCTCCGGCAGCCAAATACACCACTCAATCTCCAATCCAGATGATCAATCTCTAATTCCTGCGCTTGCAAAGTTCGCTTGCCCGAACGACTTCCTTTATAATGTTCGCTTGTAGATCATTTATTGAAGTTGAGTTATGCATCACAGCAGAGGAAAATCGAAAAACAGTAAGACAGCCCATGCGCCCAAGCAAAAGATCAGCTATGAGAAAAAAGTTGATCCTGCCATTACTGAGTACTCTGTTCGCGCATTGAACTGGTTGCGTAAAGCTGAATTTTTGATGAGTGCGCCAAAGCTGAGCCTTTGCGTTGAAGATACTGGTTATGAAGTCGCTTTTGCCGGACGTTCTAATGCTGGAAAATCCAGTGCAATTAATGCCTTAACCAACCAGAAACAGCTGGCACGTGCCTCTAAAAAGCCGGGCCGTACCCAAATGATTAACTTCTTCAGCCTCGGCAATCCAGAACAGCGTCTGGTCGATTTACCGGGTTATGGCTATGCAGCTGTACCTGAAGCAATGAAAATTGTCTGGCAAAAAGAACTGGAAAACTACCTGATTCATCGTCAGAGTTTGCAAGGTCTGGTACTGCTGATGGATATCCGTCATCCGCTGCAACATTTTGACGTGATGATGCTGGAATGGGCCTACTCACGTAAATTGTTCGTGCATGTCTTGCTGACCAAATCAGATAAACTGAATCGTGGACCGGCATCCAAAGCCTTGCAGGAAGTGAAAGCGGCATTGAAAAAAATGAAGCTGGATTTCTCCATTCAATTGTTTTCATCCCTCAACAAGCAGGGCCTCGAAGAGCTGGCCAGTGTGATGGGTGGCCGTTTGAACTTTACCCTTGAGCAATCAACACAATTTGATCTGGACAGCATTCCTGCAGCCAGTCTTGATGATCTGGATGAACCTCTCGAATCTTTAGAACTGGCAGAGGAAGAATGCGAGACTGAAATTGCCGAAGATGCCACCGATCAGAGCCGACAAGCGGATTGATCGGGTCTGTCTGACAAAAATCCTCATCCATTGATATTGCAGTGTCCTGTATTGCTCATCACAATGCGGGACATTTTTTTCATACTGACCTTAAGCTCAAGTACAGTACTGCACAGAAAAATAATAAAGACAGTATGATGAAACTTCTCTCCCGTTTAAGGAACATCAAACTCAGCTGATTCATGAGCAATCCTATTTATCTGCCCAAAGTGACCTAGTCCTTTTTATCATCCATATAACACTAAAATTTCTGTATACAATTTCCACACAGTCGGGCTTTATGTCCTGCTTTTGATTTGTTCTAAGATAAAAGTCTAGGAAAACAACAATAAGGACAACCCTATGCAAGCACGGATTTCAGTCATTACTCTTGGGGTACGCGATCTGGAAAAATCATTACAGTTTTATCGTGAAGGTTTGGGCCTACACTGTGAAGGAATCACGGGGCAGGAATTTGAACATGGCGCTGTGGCCTTTATTGAACTACAGTCAGGCCTGAAACTCGCTTTATGGCCGCAAAGCAGCATTCAACAGGATACCGGACTGGAACTGACGCCAATGTGTGCCACTCAAATGACCTTGGGACAAAATGTCTATAGTCCACTGGAAGTCGATCAGGTCATGGCTCAGGCAGCACATGCTGGTGCCAGAATTATTAAACCCGCACAAGCCACCTTTTACGGCGGCTATGCAGGTTATTTCCAAGATCCCGATGATCATGTCTGGGAAATTGTATTTAATCCTAGCTTGGAACTAGACTAATCAACTTGCGCTTCACGGCTATAACGATCGACCACTACACTGATCATCATGTCGCCCTGAACATTGACCACGGTACGCACGGTATCGAGCAAACGGTCGATCGGCAGTAAGATGGCAATGGCTTCTGCCGGTAAACCGACTGATTGCAGCACCATAATCATGGTCACCATACCGGCACTTGGAATACCCGGCGCCCCCAGCGAGGCAATCATAGCGGTTGCACAGACCACCAGTTGCTGACCCAAACTTAAGTCCAGCCCCATCAGGTTGGCAATAAAAAGTGCTGCTGCAGCTTCATACAGCGCCGTGCCATCCATGTTCAGCTGAGTGCCCAAAGGAATGACAAAGCCTGCGGTTTGTGGACGTACCTTTAAATTTTCCTGCGCGCATTTCATCGACAGTGGCATGGTAGCCGAACTGGAACTGGTGGCAAATGCGGTAATCAGCGCAGCCCGTGTCCCTTTAAAGAAAGTGATCGGACTCATCTTGCCAAAAATCCAGAGCAACAAAGGCAATACTACTGCACCATGGAAAATGGTGGTTCCTGTCACCACGGCAGCGAACTCGGCCAGACGGCTTAATACAGAAACATCTTCGGTTGAAATCAGTTTTGCCAGTAAGGCAAAAATACCCAGCGGTGCCAGCTTCATCATCCAGCTAATCATCAACATCATGATGTCAAAAAATTGCAGGCTTAACTTGCGTACACTGCGGAAATTCTCTCCGCCTTTAACCAGCGCCACCCCAATAAACAGCGCAAATACTACTACCGCCAGCACATTGCCTTCGGCAAAGGCTTTAAAGGGATTAATCAGGGTATTTTGAATAAAATTGGTGAAGAAGGACGATGGCGTTAAGGTATCGGGCGTTTGATGACTGTTCATGGCATCCTGAAACATCACGATATCCACACCCTTGCCCACATTAAACAAATGGGCACAGCTTAAGCCTAAAATGAGCGCCAAGGTGGTGGTGGTCACACAGCACAGTAGAGTGATTTTCCAGACTCGCCCCAACTGTCCACCGGCCTGCAAGTTCGAAACGCCGACCACAATCGAACTGAAAATCAGGGGAATCAGCAGCATTTTTAATAAACCAATAAAAATGCTGCTGGCCAGCCCCAAACCATAGAGACTGATATCGAAAAACTGGGTATTTGGAAACAGGTTTAACAGAAACCCGAATGCCACCCCTAAAATCGCAGCAATCAATATTTGTGTATTTAAGCTCATTACCACATGCTTTTTATCATTAAGTCCTGTCAGGCACTATGCCATGCCCTATTTTTAGAATCGAGGATTTTTTTGTCACAAGCTCAGCAGAAATAGATCAAAGCCAGTAACTCACTTTATCTGAATCAACAATACTTTAATAAACTGATGGCATAGAATCTGCTTATGCATAGATACTCATTCAGCCAATAATTAAAAGAGAAGCCATATGAAAAGAATCATGCTCATGACCGCACTCATTCTCAATATAAGCGTAGCAGTTGCCCATTCAGGCCATGGCTGCCACAAAGATGTTTCCGAGGACATCCCTCGCTGCCATTAAATGACCATAAAAAAACCGGACAGCAGGTCCGGTTTTTTTATGACAGTTCAGCCCTTATTGGGTTTCAATTTCACGCAAGCGAATCAAACCTTCCTGGGTTGTGCTACACACCAGCTCACCATTTTGCCACATACGGCCAAAATTCAGTCCGCGCGAACTGGCACTAATGGTGGCCTCCATATCATAGAGCATCCATTCATCAACACGGAATGGCTTATGGAAATACATGGCATGGTCAATGCTGGCACATTGCAGACTCGGAGAAATATAACTTAAACCATGTGGACGTAAAGCCGTAGTCATTAAGGTAAAGTCCGAGTAAAAGGCCGCAATAGCCTGATGCAATGAAATTTCATCAACCTTCTGGGCAATCTGACCATGAGTGCGGATATAGTGAGCGTATGATGGGGCTTCAGGCTGTGGCTGGAACGGATTTTGTGGATTGACTGGACGAATGTCCACATGACGGTCACGCATAAAACTGGCACGCACATTTTCCGGCACAAATTCGACCAGCTGTGCTTTGAGTTCTGCTTCACTTTTCAGGTCTTCAACCGTAGGATATTCCGGCTCGGAGATTTGATAATTCAGGCCTTCTTCCGGATTAGCAAATGAAATCATGGCGGTAAAAATCGTCCGCCCATGCTGAATGGCACGTACCTGACGACTGACAAAACTCTTGCCATCACGTAATCGGTCCACTTCATAAATAATCGGTGCGTTAACATCTCCGCCATATAAAAAGTAGGCATGTAATGAATGTGCCGGACGATCTGCGGTATAGGATGCCGCGCGTAAGGCCTGCCCCAACACCTGCCCACCAAAGACCCGCTTACCGACCAGATTACGGCTTTGCCCCCGGTAAATATTTTCTTCAATTTTTTCAAGACTTAGTAATTCAACCAGCTCTTGGGTTAAGGCATTCATAAGCAACCTGTTTTAATGTGGGATACCTAAAATCTAGGCGAAAAATTTCAATCAATCAGCTAAGCTATAATTGCTATTCTGCCACAAATCCCGACTAAAGCCCTACAGTTCAACTGACTGGTCTGTCACGCGATTTGTGCTGAATATTCGCTAAAAATACGATTTTTAACGATAAAATTTAACACTCAATATGCATTTTGTCAGAAAATGACATATTGTTTTCAATTACAATACTACAAAACTATTTCCCCTCAGAAATCTGTGGTTTCGGTCATTTAAGTAGGAGTATGTATGTCCAAGAGTGGCTTTGGTCAAATCTATCGTCAGCTTTCCAGTAAGCTGCTTGACCTGGTGGTAACCCCACATGTTCTTGGTGAGGTTCCTACTGAACCGACAACTACAGAAGTAAATTCCCGGACAGAGCAACCCGTTCAGCAAAAAGTGGTGTGCTATGTATTACAAAATTATTCACGTAGTAATGCACTGATTGTCGATGGCGAAACTCGCCGTCTGAAACTGTCACCGGCATTAGATCCGCTGGTGGTGGGTGATCATAAAGAAAAAGCATCAGTACTGTTCTTGCAGCATCATGATGAAAACAATTTACTCAATCCGCCACTGCATGCCTTTCCGCCACGCTTATTGCGCCTGATCGACATTCTGGAACATCATCCTCAGGTTGATATTGAACTGATTCCGGTTACCGTATTATGGGGACGTTCACCAGACAAAGAAGATTCCTGGCTGAAACTGCTATTTACCGACACCTGGGCAACACCAGGTACCGTTAAACAGCTGGTGAATATTGGCCTGCATGGTCGCCAATCCTATCTGGAATTCCATCAAGGGCAGTCTTTACGCCAGCTGATCGAATTTGCCAAACAAACCCATCCGAACCTGTCACCTGCGACGTATATTCTTAACAAACTAAACAACTATTTAGATGGTCAGCGTGAAGTCGTACTTGGACCGGATCTTTCAGACCGTCGCAACGTGATGCATTCACTGATCAAATCCACAGATGTTCAAGATGCCATCCGCCGTGAAAGCATCCGTGGCAAAATCAGTATGATTGAAGCTGAACGTCGTGCCATTGGCTATTTAAACGAGATTGTATCGGACTATTCGCATTCGGCCGTGCGTTTTGCCGATATGGCGCTGACCCGTTTATGGACCCAGCTCTATGATGGCGTTGAAGTGCATAATTTCAGTACCGTGCGGGAACTGGCCAAAGATTACGAGATTATTTATACCCCTTGTCACCGCAGTCATATTGACTATTTATTGCTGTCTTATGTGATTTATAAACGCGGCATGATGGTGCCGTACATTGCCGCGGGCGATAACTTGAACATGCCTTTTGTCGGACAATTATTGCGTGGTGGCGGTGCCTTCTTTATTCGCCGTACTTTCCGCGGTAATGGTCTGTACACTACTGTCTTTAAAGAATATCTTTTCAATATTCTGTCCCGTAACACGCCCCTGGAATACTTTATTGAAGGCGGCCGTTCGCGCACAGGACGCTTGCTGCCAGCCAAAACCGGCATGCTGGCCATGACGGTTCACGGGCATTTGCGTGGCCGTTCCAAACCGATCGTGTTTGTACCAACCTATATTGGCTATGAACGCCTGATGGAAGGTGCCACCTATGTCGGTGAAATGAACGGTAAAGACAAAGAATCCGAATCGATCATGGGTATTTTAAAAACCCTGCGCAAAATTGAACGCATTTTCGGCCAGGTGCATGTGAACTTTGGTGAGCCGGTTTTCCTTGATGACATGCTGAAACAGCATGGTGCGGAAAATATTAAAATTGCCAAGAATGATGATCCGATTCCACAAGAAGTTTCGGATACAGTGAACAGTGCTGCGCATGCCATTCTGGAAAATATTAACCGTGCTGTGGTGATCAATCCGGTATCGCTGCTTTCGCTAATTCTATTGGCTACGCCTAAACATACGCTGGATGAAGAAATCTGCATCAAGCAACTGGATGCCTACCGTAAGCTATTGACTGCATTGCCTTATGATGCACGTACTCAGGTAACACCGCTTTCAGGCAAGGAAATTATTGCATACGGTTTAAAATTGAAACTGATTAAACGTGTGAAGCATGTCCTAGGTGATATCATTGCCATTGAAGACAATCAGGCAGTATTGCTGACTTATTTCCGTAACAACATTCTGCATGCCTTCGTGTTGCCGTCACTGATTGCTGCGCTGGTTGAACATAATGGTTCGATTCGCCGTGGCGATTTGATCAATGTCATCCGCACCCTTTATCCATTCCTAAAAGCGGAACTGTTCCTGAAATGGCAAGATGAAGAGCTGAAAGATCAGATCTGTGCTTATGCAGAAGCGCTGATTCAGGCGAAACTGATTGCTGAAGATAGCGAGGGCAACCTGCTTTCCCCTGCACCAAATTCAGAAGATCACAATCAGCTGGTAGTGCTTGCTGCACCTGTGATGCAAAGTCTGGAGCGTTACTATATGACCCTGACTTTAATCACCCAGCGTGGTTCAGGCAACATCTCTACCCGTCAGGTGGAAGAGCTCAGTCATCTGGTTGGTCAACGTCTGTCGGTATTGTATGAATTCAACTCACCGGAGTTCTTTGATAAATCGCTGTTCCAGAGTTTCATTAAAGTGCTGACTCAGCAGGGCTATATCCGTAACAATGAAGATAACGCCATTGTGTTTGACGAGAACTTCCAAAACGTGGCTCAGTACGCCAATCTGGTACTGGATGATGTGACCTTGCAGATGCTTCAGCACATTACTGCCTTCAGCGATGAAGAGTTAAAAGAAGCTTTGGATGCCGTTGCGGCGCAGCAAGCGAAACGCCGTTTGAAACGGAAGAAGAAATAAGAGTCTTAAGTATTCCCTCTCCTGAAAGGAGAGGGTTAGGGAGAGGTCTATTAATACACTTCTAAGCTATTATAAAGCGTAAGTGAGGGCTAGGGAGAGGTTAATTAAAGAACACTCCTCCTAAACTCCTCCCATAGGGAGGAGGAATTTCAAATATCAAGGTGACATTCACTCCGTCTTTAATAATTCTGCATAATCCCCAAAACAATCCTCATGCTCTAGCTGAAATCCACTTTTCCTCATCCGTGTAGCATAAATCCGTTTCCCTGTTTCCTTCTGACTTTCCACAACCAGTTCAGGCAAATTGAGTTGCCGCTGAAACCACTGAATCACTTCATGTAAAGGTACAGGCTGATTATTGGTGACAATATAGGACGGTTCGGGATGTTCCACGTGAATCAGTTGCGCCAGGAATCTCGCCAGATCATCAATATGAATCCGGTTAGACCAGTGAATTTGAGGATAGCTTTGGGTCGTTGCAGCCAGCTTGATCATCCTCGCCACGGACGTGCCATAAATTCCTGTAGGACGGATCACCACACAGCGTCCAGCGAATGCCTGTTGATAGAGTTGCTCCATTTTCCAGAGTAATCGCCCCTGCTCATCTACAGGTTGAATAACAGATTCATCATCAATCCGCTCGCCCGCATTTTCACCATAAACCCGAGTTGACGACACCACCACAATTTTTTGCACTGGATGGGACTTTAAGGCTTGAACAATCGGAGCCACTGAATCGACATAAGTCTGCTGATAGCCTTCCACAGAACTTTGTGACGGCGACAATAAAACATAGACCCAATCCACAGGTTCAAGATGAGTCAAATCAAGCTGATGCACATCTTGAATTAGATGAGTCGCATAGTGATCAGTTTTCGGACTTTGGCTGATTGTGGTAATTTGGTGCCCTTGCTGAAATAATTGTTTAGCAACCCGGGTAGATGTTTTACCATAACCTATAAATAATATATGCATTAAGCACCTGATGATTTAACTCAAGTTGAGGGCGAATGGCTGCAGTCCATCAATTGCAAGGGGTAGGAACTGCCTCTGCTGCACTACTGGAAAAACTGAATATTTTTACGACAGATGATTTGCTGTTTCATCTACCGCGTGATTATGAAGATCGTAGCACGATCATCCCCATGAACCAATTGGTCGTGGGGCGCAGTTATTTGCTGGAAGGTATTGTGAAAGGGGTCGATTTTCCACCCGGCAAACGCAAATCCATGGCCATCCAGCTCCAGGATGATTTCGGCAAAGTCACCTTACGTTTTTACCATATCTATAAAACCCTGACCGATCGAGCCAAAGTGGGCAACCGCTTACGGATTTTTGGCGAAGTTCGCGTCGGTGCACGTGGTTTGGAACTGTATCATCCGGAAATCCAGCTGATTACTGAACATACTCCGTTACCAAAAACCCAGCTCACGGCCATTTATCCAGCAACAGAAGGTTTAACTCAGCCCAAGCTGCGTGAATATGTTAAACAGGCACTGAAACAGCATAGTGATGAGCTGCCTGAATTATTACCGGAAAAATTTACCAATGGTTATGCACTAAAACAGGCACTGCAATATATTCATGAACCGCCACTGAATGCCAATATGCTACAGCTGGCACAAGGTTCCCATCCGGCCCAGCAGCGGCTGATTTTTGAAGAGCTGGTGGCGCATCAGATCAGTCTGCTCTCACGGCGTGCCTATATCCAGCAGATTGCCGCCCCCTCTTTTAGCCCAAGTAAAAAATTTGCCAAGCAGTTATTGGCTGGCTTGCCTTTTGAAATGACCGGTGCACAAAAACGGGTCTCCAAAGAAATTATGCAGGACTTAAAACAGAACAAGCCGATGCTGCGTCTGGTTCAGGGTGATGTGGGTGCTGGTAAAACACTGGTGGCTGGGGTGGCTGCCTGCCATGCCTTGGAAGAAGGCTGGCAAGTGGCACTGATGGCTCCAACAGAAATTTTGGCCGAACAGCATTATCTGAACTTTAAAAAATGGTTTGAGCCTTTAGGTCTGAATGTATCCTGGCTTTCAGGCAAACAGAAAGGCAAAGCTCGTGCAGCAGCTGAGCAAACCATTAAACAAGGCATGGCCAATCTGGTGGTAGGTACTCATGCCCTGTTTCAGGAAAATGTCCAATTTGCCAAACTCGGTCTGGTGATTATTGATGAGCAGCATCGCTTTGGGGTCGATCAGCGACTGGCACTACGCAATAAAGGTGCCAATAACATGACCCCACATCAACTGGTCATGACTGCTACCCCTATTCCACGCACGCTCGCCATGTCTGCTTATGGTGATCTGGATACTTCGGTGATTGACGAACTGCCACCGGGCCGCACCCCAATTCAGACCGTCACCATTCCTTTGGACCGCCGTGAAGAAGTGCTACAGCGTATTGCTACAAACTGTGCTGAAGGCAAACAGGCATATTGGGTCTGCACACTGGTTGAACAGTCGGAAACGCTGGATGCACAGGCTGCTGAAGCGACTTATCAGGAAATTAAGGAACGTTTTCCTCAGCTCAACATTGGTCTGGTGCATGGCAAAATGAAAGCCGATGAAAAACAGTCCGTAATGCAGCAGTTTAAAGACAATCAGTTGCAACTCTTGATTGCCACTACGGTAATTGAGGTTGGCGTGGATGTACCAAACGCCTCCATCATGGTGATTGAAAATGCCGAGCGTCTGGGACTTTCACAGCTGCATCAGCTACGCGGTCGTGTCGGTCGTGGTGCGACTGCCAGTTTCTGTGCCTTGCTATATAAAAATCCGCTTTCGCAAAATGGACAGGAACGGCTGCGCATTATGCGTGAAACCAATGACGGTTTTATCATTGCCGAAAAAGATCTGGAAATTCGTGGGCCGGGCGAGTTACTTGGCACCAAGCAAACCGGGGACATGGGCTTTCGGGTCGCCAAGTTAGAACGTGATGATCATTTGCTGAATCAGGCACATTATGTCGCGCAGCAAATCTTAAAAGACTATCCAGACAATGCCGAAGCCCTGTTAAAACGCTGGTTACCTGAAGCCCCTCGCTATGCCTATGTATAAAATAATGTAAGACACCTATAAAATAACAGGCTGAGTCGGTTATTTATTATCGTATAAGTGGCATGGATGCTGCCAATCTTGAAACCATCAACAAACTGTGCAAAATAAAGTTAAATAAAAAGAAGAAGAAAACATGCTGCAATTGATTCACCCCTTACTGCACAAAGCCATGCAGAGCCTTTTCCCCTGTGTACTTTGTGGCATAGACCAGCAACGTCATCATTCAGTCTGTACAGATTGCTGGCAACAATTGCCCTGGTTGAAACAGACCATCCGACGACAGGAAATGGAGATTCAGGTGGCCTGTCATTATGCCTATCCGATGGATCGCATCATTCAAAAATTCAAATATGAACAACAGCTGCACTTTCAAAATCTGCTTGTGGGCTCACTTATCGGTCTCAAACTTCCCAAAATCCAAGCCATTGTCCCGATGCCCATTTCCCATCAGCGTTTGGCAGAACGGGGGTATAACCAGTCTTTGCTGCTTGCGAAACTCCTGGCAAAACAGCTGAATATTCCAGTCTGGCAACCGGTTGCACGACTGGCCCAACATTCGCAAAAAGGCTTGAGCCGGATCGAACGGCTGGATCAAATTGACCAGCAATTTGTGATTACCACAAAGACCCGTGTGCGTTACCGCAAAGTGCTGATGCTGGATGATGTAGTCACGACTGGCAGTTCGCTACATGCTTTAAAACAGAAACTTGAAGCATTAGGCTGTCAAAAAGTTTATGCAGCCTGTATTGCCAGTGCAGAGATTTAATCTTTGGAAAGGACATACGGATTTTCCCCTTATCTCCCAGGGAGGTGTCGGCTCACCCTTGAGGGAAGAATCCTTTTGCCAATCAGGACATCGTGCTTTGTGTTAAAAACCGCCTCACCCACGGCATGACAATTTCACGGGTTAAAGGTGCTAATGGGGTAGTTTGATCCTCCAGATCGACCCACTTCATTTCGGCAATTTCTGCGGCAATTTTCGGGGCATGATCTAAAGTCACATAATACAAATAACTCACCAGCTGATGATCCGGCTCGTTGGCAGTGGCAGTTTCAAAACGACCGATGAATTGCTCAATCGAGGCCCGACAGCCTATTTCTTCCTGAATTTCACGCAGCATTGTGATTTCGGGTGGCTCATGGGGTTCAAGCTTGCCACCCACCTGCATAAAGCAGGACGTGTTACGTTTACGCACCACTAACAGTTGCTGTTGATCATTTAAAATAATGGCCGCCGCTACAGTAATGATATTCATGCATGTTTCACCAAAATTTCTTGATCAGCCATACCCCATTTCGGTTGTGGCGCTCGAAAAGCATCAAATTGTTGCAAAATCTCTTCAATGGAATCCGAAGCAATCATACTGTCTGAAAAACGTGGCTGGGTAAAACCTTTTACTGTGGTCAACTGAATAAATTTCAGCAAATCATCGTAAAATCCGGCCACATTTAAAAATGCACAGGGCTTTAAATGAATACCGAGCTGTGACCAGGTCCATTGCTCAAAAATCTCTTCCAGCGTACCTGCACCACCCGGCAAGGCAATAAAGGCATCAGAAAGTTCCGACATCCTGGTTTTACGTTCATGCATATTGGCCACCACATACAATTCGGTTAAATGCGGATGAGCCAGCTCATGATCCACCAACACCCTTGGAATTACCCCAATGACTTTGCCGCCTGCCTGTAAAGCACTATCGGCCACCATACCCATCAAGCCAGAACGGCCACCGCCATAGACCAGCGTTTTACCTTGCCGGGCAAGGGTTTGTCCCACTTTTTGTGCAGTATCTAAAAAAATCGAATCGGTACCTAAAGCTGAGCCACAAAAAATTGCGATCGATTTCGTCATTGTTTCAGCCTGTTTTGCAGATGTCATATTAATAAAGTAAATTTTCAGGAGATTTTTTAATAAAAAAGCGATTGAATCAGTGTTTTTATTCAATTCCTTGTCTAAAATACACCCATCAATTCACCTATACTGCGCAGGGAAAAGACAGCATGCTTGAAGCCTTTTACGCCACAGAGCGCGGTAGTTTGGAAGATGCCACCATCAATGGTGGTTTTGATCTCCACCCGGATTTAGTGTGGATCGATCTCATTGCCCCATCACAAGAAGAACAACAATGGGTCTTAGATGCTTATGAGCAAAATTTACCGACGCTAAAATCCTTGGAGGATATTTCTTCATCGGCACGATTTTACCGTGATGATGATGGTATTTTACATATCAGCACCTACTTTTTGACGAAAAATAAAAATTTTCAGGTCGATGGCGAAACCGATGACAACTCGAGCATTTTGGCAACCGTGCAAACGGTAGCCTTTATTTTGCATAAACAACACCTGTTTACCCTGCGTGGTGAAAAACTGGTGGCCTTTCGTGCTTTCCGTGCCCGTGCCCGCCGCAATGACTATGAGATTGACTATAAAGACCCGACCTGGGTCTTGCTTGGCTTGCTGGAAGCCAAACTGGATGAACTTGCGGATATCTTGGAAGATATCCACAAGGATCTAGAAAAGTACTCTACCGAAGTGCTCAACAACCGCCATCGTGAACAGATTCTCGATCTGGATGACATGATTACCCGTCTGGCACAATTGGAAGACATACTTGGAAAAGCACAATTGTGTTTAATCGATTTGCGCCGTGTCCTGACTTTCCTGTCCCGTCCACGTGCGTTGGGCAGTCATATTTATGATGCCGATATTCGGGAACTGAGTGAAGACGTTCGATCTCTGGTCGAACATGATGCCTTCCTGTTCCAGAAGGTTCGATTCTTGCTGGACACCACCTCCGGATTCATTAATACCGAACAGAACGATACCATCCGTCGCTTCTCGATCTTGCCAAGCATGCTCGCACCACCCATGCTGGTTGCCAGTGTTTATGGCATGAATACCGATGTACTGCCCTTTGCACGAGGAACCACCAGCTTCATTATGGTCAGCATTATTTTAGCGGCTTTCTTTATTGGACCGCTGGCCTATTTCCGCTGGAAGAAATGGATTTGAGGCATCATTTATCCTCCCTCCTTCCAGGAGGGAGTTAGAGGGAGGTATTTTAAATCCCATCAATTTCATTACTTATCTAAGCTGCTTTACTCGCCAATCTAGCTACAGGAAGAAATCTAGAATTCTAATTTTATCCCCTCTTTCTAAATCTCTCCCTGAGGGAGAGAGGACTGCTCAATATTCATCTCTTACAAGCTCAGCTCAATAAAAAAGCACCTGGCGGTGCTTTTTTATTGGATTAGGTAATCAGCTGCAGATCATCGTGCAAATGACAGGCCTGAATGATTTTCAGCATCTTCTCAGGGACTGCTTTAAACTGTAAGCCTTGGGCTTTCGGGGTCTGACGCAACCAGCGCACCAATACGGCCAAAGCCAGCGTACCGCCCTGTTCCAGCTGTGCCAGATTGACCACCATAGGAAACTGATTCTGCGATTGAATCAGTTTCAAACCTTGCTGGTAATAGTCCTCTGCATTGGCATAATCTATTTTGCCGGAAACCTGCAATTCCTGATGAATGAATTGAATCACTGAACACCCTTCCCGGTTATTTTTTATTTACAGATGCATCTGGTTGGAAGTTCGCAATCGCTTTATCGATATTGCCACCATTACGTTTTACCGTTGCAGCAAACTGATTACGGAACTGTAAACCTAAATCAATACCAGCCACATTGATATTACGCACTTTCCATTGATTGCCTTTATCCACCAACTGGAAAGATACCGGAGTTTTTTCACCTTTGTTGTTAAAATCAATCGTGACCACAGGATTTTTGCTATTGGTTTCTTTATATGGACGCAGGCTATAAGTCTGGTTGGTATATTTAGCAAACGCTGTACCGTAATTTTCGATTAAAGTTTCACGAAAATTGTGTTCAAACTTGGCACGCTGAGCAGCCGTACTATACTGATTGGTCGCATAAGTTCCCATCACCAGACGGGTAAAGGCTTGTGAATCAATATAAGGATCAAGGTTTTGACGCACAATCGCTTTCACTGCAGCAGGATTGTTTTGCAATTTTGCCTGATCCGCTTTTAAACGGCTAATCAGACCATCCGCCACTTTTTTTACAAAAGCTGGTGGAGTTTCAGCTGGTTGTGCAAAAGCAGTACTCGCCATCATTGTTGATAAAACACTTATGCCAAGTGTATGTTTAAGTAAGGTATTCACTAAATTCTCCTCTCCAAATTATTCAACAAATGAAGTTTGCGCATCTTCTGTTGATTCAGTTGATGTTTTTTCTTCCGCCACTTTCGCTGATGACTTGCCCGCACCGCCAGTAATGAACTTGCTGATCAGATCTTCAAGATCCATGGTGCCTTGGGTATTGGCAATGCTTTCACCACGTTTGATATAGTTTAGGCCGCCACCTGGTACCACTTTCAAATATTTTTCACCCAATAAGCCATTGGTGGCTACCATAATATAAGCATCTTCATCAATACTGGTGATGGAGTTCATGTTAGCAACAAGTTGCTTTTCCATTTCTTTTTGTTTCGCAGGATCCGCTTCGCTGTATTCTGTGCTATAGCGCAATTCTTCCAAAGCATTGGCTTGAACCTTTTTCAGCTGTTCTTTGTTAAAAGACGTTAACTTGCCATCCAGCTCGAAATACACCGTTGCCAAACGCGATACTGGATCAAGAGTAATATCGGTAACACGACCAATGGTGACACCACTCATGGTCACTTTGGCACGCGGTTTCAGACCGTTCACATTGTCAAAACTCGCAGTCATGTTATAGCTGTCACGCAGGTTGGTTCCCATCAGGCCACTGACTTTCATGGCCAAGAAAAATAACGCAATACCGGTAAGAATGACAAAAATACCTACGGCCAGCTCACTTGCACGTGATTTCATTAAACACCTCCAAACATGACCGCAGTCAACACAAAATCAGAACCCAAAACACACAATGAGGAATACACTACTGTTCGCGTAGTCGATGTTGCAATCCCTTCTGAAGTTGGCACACAGGCGTAACCCTGATAGACCGCAATCCAGGTACAAAGCAATGCAAAAACCAGGCTTTTAATAATGGTGCCATTGAAAATATCTTTATAGAACTGCACGCTATTTTGCATGCCACTCCAGAAAGAACCTTCATCTACCCCTAAAAAATCGACGCCGACCATTTTACCGCCCATGATGCCGATGGCACCAAAAATAATCGATAACATCGGCAGACTGACAATACCGGCCCATAAACGCGGGGAAACAATACGCTTTAGCGGATCGACCCCAATCATTTCCATACTGGCCAGCTGCTCTGTAGCTTTCATCAGGCCAATTTCAGCCGTTAAAGCTGAACCGGCACGCCCTGCAAACAGCAATGCCGCCACTACAGGAGCCAGCTCTCTTAATAAGGTTAAAGATACCATGGTGCCCAGCATGGCTTCTGAGCCGATATTGACCAAAATGGAATAGCCTTGTAAGCCCAGTACCAAACCAATAAATAAACCCGATACGGCAATAATCAATAAAGACATCACACCAATACGGTACATTTGGTAAATAAACAGCTTAACCCCGAGCCAGGTCGGCATGGAAAACAGGATTTGCAGCAACATCTGGGTTGCCACCCCTATCCCCTGAACGCGTTCAATAACGCGTCTACCTAATGAGGCAATAGCATTCATGAACGCACCTCATCACTTAAATAAGCCGTATGGCTAAACTGATAATCGACAGGACCTTCAGCAGCACCGGTTAAGAACTGACGAACAAATGCCGATTCATGCTGCATTAATTCAGCCGGCGTGCCTTCACCCTGAATAATCCCTTCCGCGATAATATAGATGTAATCGGCAATAGATAGGGTTTCTCCCACATCGTGCGACACAATAATCGTGGTTAAATCCAGTGCTTCACGCAAGGTACGAATTAAACGGGCGAGGACCCCTTTTACAATCGGATCTTGGCCGGCAAAAGGTTCATCGTACATGATCAGCTCCGGATCCAGTGCAATGGCGCGAGCCAAGGCCACACGACGGTTCATCCCGCCTGACAGCTCTGAAGGCATCAGCTTTTCAGTACCCCGCAAGCCTACCGCTTCCAGTTTGAGTGCCACCAGCTCGGCAATCAGATGTTCCGAAAGTTGCGTATGTGCACGTAACGGAAAAGCCACGTTTTCATAGACGCTCATATCGGTAAACAGTGCACCGCTTTGGAATAGCATACCCATACGTGCACGTGCAGCAAATAATTCCTGACGTGACATATCTGCAATACTTTTGCCGTCCAAGAGAATTTCACCGTGCTCAGGCGTCAACTGACCACCAATCAGACGCAGCAAAGTGGTTTTTCCCGTACCTGAAGGCCCCATAATCGCGGTAATCTGGCCACGCCGAATTTTTAAACTGACATTATCGAAAATGACACGTTTCCCTCGTTTAAAACTCAAATCATGGACTTCAATCCAAGATTGAGCTTGCTGAGGTATTTGATTATTCATAGCTGAGGGTTTTCCTGCATTTTTTCAGCATGCATACTATAAAGGATTCGGGTTTAAAATGTTACCTTTAGGTAAAAAGCAACCGATTTACCATAATTTTTTAATTATTTAATTGTGGTGCAATTATTTTAACAAACAGGATACTGTGTTACAGAAAGCTATTATAGATATAGTATGCAATATTGATGAGTAATAAAATTAAACCAATATAAGGCATAATCACCTCTTGATTAAAATTCCAAACATAATAATTAGATTCATTATTCATATTTAACAGAATCAAGACAAACTATGATCCAGTATACATTTCTATCCAATAAGATCAAAGATTAATCCCATAAAAAAACCGGTGTTTCCACCGGTTTTTTACTACCCAAATTTAACGTTATTAGTCGTTAAATTTGCGACGTGGGCGATCTTCACCAAAACTGCGTTTAGGACGATCTTCACTGAAAGAACGCTTAGGACGATCATCAGCAAACGAACGTTGTGGACGATCACCAAAGCTACGTTGTGGACGGTCACCATTGAATTCGCGACGTGGACGATCACCTGCTGGTTTATAGTCTACGCGGTTACCACGGTTGTCATCGTTAGAACGAGGACGGTCGCCAAAACCACCTTCACGACGTGGACGATCTTCACCGCCAAAGCTACGTTGTGGACGGTCGCCATTATATTCGCGACGTGGACGATCTTCACCGCCAAAGCTGCGTTGTGGACGATCACCAAAACCACCTTCACGGCGTGGACGGTCGCTATTGAATTCACGACGTGGACGATCTTCTCCACCGAATGCTGGACGTTCGCCACGTGGTTTGTCATCGTAGCTGCGACGTGGACGATCATCACCGCCTTCACGACGTTTGAAGTTACTTTCGCCTTCAAAACGTGCACGACCACCGCCATCACGACCGCCAAAACCGCCACGACCACGACCACCGCCATCACGACCGCTACGACCACGACCGCCGCCATCACGACTACCGCGTGCAGGAGGTGGAGATGGCTCAAGACCTTCAATTTCAGAAACGTTTAAACGCGCTTCCAGGAAGTCTTCTAAAGCACGGATCTTGCCGCGTTCACGGTAAGTTGCAAGTGTAATTGCTTTACCAGTACGACCGGCACGACCAGTACGACCAATACGGTGTACATAGTCTTCGTTCTTCATTGGAAGACCGAAGTTAATTACGTGAGAAATGGTTGGTACATCAAGACCACGCGCAGCAACGTCAGTTGCAACAAGGATCTTAGCACGGCCTTCACGGATGCTGCGTAAACGACGGTTACGAACAGTTTGTGGCATAGCACCATGAAGTGCTACAACTGATAAACCTGCTTCAGCAAGTTCTTCAGCCAACATATCTGTGTCTTCTTGAGTAGAAGCAAATACGACTGCTTGATCAACGTCTTCTTCGTTCAACCAGTGAGTAAGCAGTTTTTTCTTATGTTCGAAACCGTCAGTCCAATGCAAAGTCTGAGTAATATCAGTATTTGTAGAGTGACCAGTTTCAATCGAAATACGCATCGGATCATTCATCATGCGTTCTGCAAGTGTAATGATACGTGGTGCAAATGTCGCAGAGAACATAAGTGTTTGCTTACGGTTTGCAGCCAAATCACCAATGGCTTCTAGATCTTCAGAGAACCCAAGATCCAGCATACGGTCAGCTTCATCAACAATTAATGAATCCACTTTATCCAGTTTAATTTGACGACGGTTAACCAAGTCAAGTAAACGACCTGGAGTCGCTACAACCACTTGTGCACCTTTTAACTGCTGGATTTGTTTACCAAAAGGCATACCACCCATGATTGCAGCTACACGTACGCCTTTCATATGGCGAACCAAGGCAATCGCATCCTGACATACCTGCTGTGCAAGCTCACGAGTCGGAGAAATTACCAAAATAGATGGTTGAGTAATTGCTTTCATACGTTCTTTAAACGGTACAAAAGTATCTTGATTTGCAAGTGCATTCAAAGTTGGAAGCAAGAATGCAGCTGTTTTACCAGAACCGGTTTGGCTTGATACTAAAAGGTCTTTACCTTCAAGTGCAGCAGGAATCGCTTGTTCTTGTACAGGAGTTGGCGTAGTAAAGCCTAAACCTTCAAGAGCCTGTGTTAATGACTCATCGAGGGAAAAATCAGCAAAAGTTTTGCTCATAGAGAGTATTCACCCTGAAATGGGTGCTCCATTTAATAAATTACAATATGGACATCGGCAAAAAGCGGCACAGCAATTAGAGCTGAAAAAATAAGGATTCAGCAGCGATCCGAATAACGACGATGTGGATATAACGCACGCATGATTACGGCCGCAAACCTGAAGGAATCGCTTAAGCGATTGGGGCGCGAAGGATATGTCCTCTCTATGGACAGCACGCGCATACAATGATTAGAAGATAATGTTCAGGTAAAGAACGGAAATTTAAGTGCGTGGCGGCATAATAACAGAACCATTTAAAAAAGTAATCATTTTTTTCGATTAAATGATGCATACATACTGTTTTTTTCAGTAACAGTCTATTTTACAACTCAATTTTGTTTAATTTTTAAACAAGTAATGTAACGCTTTATCTGGATAAAAATGCGGGCAAATAGGCGCTATCCGGCATTTTCATTGAATCAGGAATTTAATCCAGAAATAAAAAAAGCCCTCACCAGGAGAGCTTTTTTGTCATGTCACTCGATTCAATCGATCTTACTTGGCTGCGTCACCCCAAGCCGGAACAACAGCTTGCATTAAAGGTTTAAGCATTTTCATAGAGCAAGCAAGTACTTGACCATTTTCCATAGAATCGGCACCACCACGTGCATCCACTACAGTACCACCCGCTTCTTTCACGATTAACTCGCCTGCAGCGATATCCCAAGGTTTCAGACCCAGTTCAAAATAACCATCCAAACGGCCTGCAGCAACATAAGCCAAATCTAATGCAGCAGAACCAGCACGACGGTATTGTGCACCCGCTTCAGTGACGTTTAATAATGACTCAAAATGGTTTTTTGCATAAGAGATCACTTCACCGTTACGTTTAGCACGGTAAGCATGACCTACGGCAAGGAAAGTATTTTGCAGGCTGTCTTTGACATTTACGCGAATACGGCGTTGATTCAACATGGCACCGCGACCACGACTGGCAGAGAATAACTCATCTTTTACAGGGTCATAAATCACGCCGTGTTGAGTCACACCTTTGTGCTGAACAGCAATAGAAATACAGAAATGCGGGAAACCGTTAATGAAGTTTAAAGTTCCATCAAGTGGATCGATCACCCAGCACCATTCGGCGTCGTGACCTTTACCTTCTTGCAGACCAAACTCTTCACCAAGGAAGCTGTGGTTTTTATAGCTTTTACGTAGCGTATCGATAGTCAATTGTTCCAAATAACGGTCTACACGCGTTACCGGACCATCAATCCCTTTTTCTTCGACTTGTAGATCGAGTTTATGACGATTTTGATGCGCTTTTAAAAGCTCTTGACCAACTAATTGAGCCGCACGCGCAGCCATCACCACCATAGGTTCCATTGAACACCCACTACAAATTTGAAGATATTGATAAAGAATAATGCATAAAAGCCCTCACATTTTAACAAATACGAGGGCTTTTAGGGAAAAAATGTTTCTAAAATTTTTTAAATTGATCAGGACACCGACTGCACAAGCTTTGACCAGGCCAATTCAACTGATTTTTCAATTCCTTTGGCATCCAGCCCGGCTTGTTGCAGCATCTGTGCATGTGAAGCTTGGTGCATGAAGACGTCTGCCAGCCCCAAATTCAAGATTGGTTTAACAATTTGTGCCTGCGCCAAATACTCGTTTACCGCACTGCCTGCGCCTGCCATCACGGCATGTTCTTCAACAGTGACAAATAGACTGGTTGTCGCAGCCAACTGTTCAATAATCTGTTCATCCAGCGGTTTAATGAAGCGCATATTCACCACACGCACCCCCACCTCATGGCTAGCGGCGAGTGTTTGTGCTGCTTCTACCGCCACACTGACACGGCTACCGAATGCCAGAATGCTAATCTGGTCTTCTTGAGATTCATTAAAACTGGCTACAATTTCTGCTTTACCAATCTCCAAAGCCGTCATTTGTTGCTGAATTTCAACCCCTACACCATTGCCACGCGGGTAACGTACCGCCGCTGGACCATTGTATAAATAAGCAGTATGCAGCATTTGACGACATTCATTTTCATCTTTAGGCGCCATGATCACCATATTGGGTACGGTACGCATAAAGGCATAATCATAGGCACCGGCATGGGTTGGGCCATCTTCACCCACCAGCCCGGCACGGTCGATGCCAAAAGTGACATCCAGATTTTGCAAGGCCACATCATGAATCAGCTGATCATAACCGCGTTGCAGAAAAGTCGAATAAATCGCGACGACCGGTTTTAAGCCCTCACAGGCCATCCCTGCTGCCAGGGTCACGGCATGCTGTTCGGCAATCGCCACATCAAAAAAGCGTTCCGGGAACTGTTTGGCAAACTGCACCATGCCCGAACCTTCACACATAGCCGGCGTAATCGCCAGCAAACGCTGATCTTGGGCAGCTTCATCACAGAGCCATTGTCCAAACACATCGGAATATTTCGGTGCTGCATTGCTTGAAGATGCAGTATTTAATTTACTGATAGCATGGTATTTAATCTGATCGGCTTCCGCAGGCGCAAAGCCTTTACCCTTTTTGGTATAGACATGAATTAAACGCGGACCTTTACGTTTTTTTAGGGCATTAAATACCTGTACCAGCTGATTGACATCATGACCGTCAAATGGACCAAAATAGTCAAAACCAATGGCCTTAAACAGGTTGTCTGCAGCTTCAGTGGCAGCACAGTGCAAACGTGAATTGTAAGTCCATTCCGGATGCGGCTGGATATACGCATCACCCTCATCAGTAACATTCACCGACTCACCACGTTCCCAAATGGCAGCCAAATGTTTAGCAAATCCACCGGTACTGCATGAAATCGACATGTCATTGTCATTCAGTACCACGATTAAATCTGCATTATGTGCAACGGCATCATTCATGGCTTCGAAGGCCATACCGGCCGTCATGGCACCATCGCCAATGATCGACACCACTTCACACGGATCGTTCTGATAACGGCGTGCCAGTGCCATGCCCAATCCCGCAGAAATGGCTGTTGAAGAATGTCCCACGCCAAAAGTATCGAATATCGATTCTTCACGCGCCGGGAAGGCAGCCAAACCGTCTTTGGCGCGAATGGTGGTCAACTGTTCACGGCGACCAGTCAAAGCTTTATGCGGATAGGCCTGATGACCCACATCCCAGATCAGACGGTCATGCGGCGTATTAAAACAATAGTGCAAAGCCACAGTGAGTTCGATCACCCCCAGGTTAGCACCAAAGTGTCCACCGCTTTGTCCTGCTGCATACAAAATGTACTGACGTAACTCATCTGCCACTTGTTCTAATTGGCTGCGCTCGAGCAATCGTAATTGTTGCGGATGATCAATCGCATTCAGCAACGGAGTTACAGGTCGGTGAGTCGGTATTTCTGTATACAACATAAATGGCGAAGCCTTCTAAAGCCTGGCAAATCCTAAGCTAGGTCAATGGGTTTATTCGAGCATAATGATCGAATTGTATCACCTTTAAATCAGCCACATTTCTAGCGATGCAGTTTAGAGGCAAATCTCTACACTGGGTGTTTGTTCATGAGCGAGATTATCCTGAATAATCTTACTATTTATCAACCATTATCGTTCTCTTTATACAAAAAAGAAAATCTTCTGCATAAATTCATCTTTACAATTCAACTAATGTCCAATCATTCAGCTATACTTTAGCTAATTAATGAACTATTTAACGAGTTAAGCAGTGCCCATAGAATTTGTCGCGACTTCAAGATTACCAACCGCTTTTGGTGAATTTAAAATCACGGTATTTCAAGATCCTAAAACGGGTGAAGAACATGTAGCACTGTCTAAAGGTCTGGATATGCCGCCTGTCGGACCGGTATTGGTGAGAATACATTCTGAGTGTTTAACCGGTGATGCCTTTGCTTCACTGAAATGCGATTGCGGCCCGCAACTGCAAGCCACCCAGAAACTGATTAATGAAGTCGGTCAAGGCGTGATTCTGTATTTACGTCAGGAAGGTCGCGGTATTGGACTAACCAACAAGATTCGTGCCTATGCCCTGCAAGATCAGGGACACGATACGGTTGATGCCAACTTGATGCTGAACTTGCCCGCGGATGCACGACACTATGACATGTGTACCATCATGCTCGACCATTTACAGGTCAAGCAGGTTAAACTGATTACCAATAACCCTTCAAAGATTCAGGCACTACAAGAACTGGGCATTGATGTGGTTGACCGTGTGCCGCTCACTGTCGGTTTAAATCCTTTTAATGCCGAGTATTTAAAAACCAAACATGAACGCATGGCGCATATGTATAAGAAAGGCGATTTTTAAATCCCACTTATTTTATAAATCTCCCCGACTTTATACAAATCCACCCCAACCCTCCTTTGCTAAAGGAGGGAGTTGTCTTTTTTAAAAGGGAAGTTTGTAGGGATTTAAATCGTCATCGAAAAAATCCGATTCTCCGGAACGCGGCGTTTTAGGCGTAAATCAAAGGCCATACAGATATTACGCACAAAAGGCTTGCCTTGCTCAGTCACAGTAATGCCCTGCTCATCAATCTGTAACAACTGATCCTGCTGCATTTCTGCAAGTTGCCGCAAAACCTCGGGCAATTCAGGAAATTGCATCTCTTTCGATGCCCAAGATGTAGTAAAAGTACACATCAAGTTCAAGATATGTTTACGGATCATCAGGTCTTCTGTACTCAGCACATGGCCTTTGACCACCGGAATTTCATTTTGCTCCAGACGTGCATAGTAGTCTTCCAGTTTTTTTTCATTTTGCGCAAAGCTGTACCAGCTGTCGCTAATCGAAGAAATCCCCAAGCCAATCATCACTTGGGTTTTGGATGCGGTATAGCCCATAAAATTACGATGTAAAGTCCCCTGTTTAAAGGACTGGCACATACTGTCTTTTTCTAGAGCAAAATGATCCATACCAATTTCATGATAACCTTGCGCTAGTAACTTATTCTTTCCTTCTTCATAGCACTGGCGTTTTATTTCATCTTTCGGTACATCAGCATCTTTAAAACCACGCTGGCCATTGCCCTTAATCCAGGGCACATGCGCATAGCTATAAAATGCCAAACGGTCCGGCCTTAACCGATTGGTTTGATCAATGGTATTCAGCACATCTTGCAAACTCTGAAAAGGCAGACCAAAAACCAAATCATGTGAAATGGACGTATAACCAATTTCACGTGCCCACTCCGTTACACGCTGTACATGTTCAAAAGGCTGCATCCGGTGGATGGCTTTTTGCACCGTTTCATTGTAGTCCTGGACCCCGTAACTGACCCGACGAAAACCCAGATCATATAAGGCTTGCAGATGTTCACGGGTGGTATTGTTAGGATGCCCTTCAAAACTGAATTCATGCTCGGCAGCCACCTCTGCCTTTGCCAATATGCCCTGAATTAACTGTTGTAAATGCTCAACCGAAAAGAAGGTCGGTGTGCCGCCGCCCAAATGAATTTCTTTAATTTTCGGCTTTGTTACCAGCAACTGGCAATACAAATCCCATTCTTTCAGCACGGCCTGAATATAAGGCTGTTCCATCTCATGCTTTTTGGTCACTTTTTTATGGCAGCCGCAGAAAGTACACAGGCTTTCACAGAAAGGCAGATGGATATACAAACTGATGCCTTCACTTGAGTTGGATTCATCAAAGGAACGTTTTAAGCTCTGTTTCCACAGATCAAGCGAAAATGGCTCGGCTTCCCAATACGGCACCGTTGGATAACTGGTATAACGGGGTCCGGGTACATTATATTTTTGAATTAAAGAACGCGTCATCGTTGCTATCCACTATCTACTGCAACAGCCGGTTATACTTATAACCGAACCCATATTTTGCATCATATATTCAACTCATTTTGCTGGGCTTACTTATAGAATTCAACCTAGTGATCTAGTCGGGATATTTTTCAGCGATCACTTTGAATCAAAGTCTCCATAAAATGGATGGTGTCTTTTTCAATAAAAAAACATGCTGCATAAAAATCCTTACTCTTTTATACAATTTATGCTTTGATGTATCTCAGTTTTCTTTTCCGCTATGAGGGCTTTGATGCAGCATCCTACATCTGCCGATATTCAACGCGTTCGCGAATTCCTGCTTGATCTGCAAAGTCGTATTTGCTCGGCACTTGAACAACAAGAACAACAAGGAGGCGGCACAGCTCAATTCGAAATTGATGACTGGCAGCGCCCTGAAGGCGGTGGCGGCCGTTCACGGGTCTTGCAAAACGGCAGCGTCATTGAAAAAGGCGGAGTCATGTTCTCTCACATCAACATTGCTAAACTCCCCGCTTCTGCCACAGAACGCCATCCCCAAATTGCCGGTGCTAAAGCCCAGGCTATGGGTGTGTCTTTAGTGATTCATCCGAAGAATCCCAATGTGCCGACTTCACATGCCAACGTGCGCCTGTTCGTGGCCGAAAAAGAAGGTCAGGATCCAGTGTGGTGGTTTGGTGGCGGTTTCGACTTAACACCATTTTATCCGAATGATGAAGATGTTTTGACTTGGCATCAAAAGGCCCATGATCTTTGCGCACCCTTTGGTGATACGGTGTATGCAGAACACAAAAAATGGTGTGATGATTATTTCTATTTAAAACATCGTGACGAACAGCGTGGTATTGGCGGCTTATTTTTTGATGATTTAAATCAGTGGGACTTTGAAACCTGCTTTCAGTATATGCAGGCTGTCGGCAATGGTTACCTGGAAGCAATTGTTCCCATCTTTCAACGCAATCAGGATAACCCGTATAGCGAAGCACAGCGCGATTTCCAGCTTTACCGTCGTGGCCGTTATGTCGAATATAACCTGGTCTATGACCGTGGCACTTTATTTGGTCTGCAAACCGGCGGCCGGATTGAATCTATTTTGGTCAGTATGCCCCCATTGGCAGCCTGGTCGTATCGTCCCGAATGGGAAGAAAATTCGCCAGAAAAACGCTTAACCGACTATTATTTAAAACCGCATGACTGGTTGACTGAACTTAAAAAATAAAAAAATTTTTATCCCTTTTTCCCTACAGAAAAAGGGATTTTTCACTGAAATAAATTTTAAAAAAATCGACATCAAAATATTTAAATAATTAAAATCAATATTTTAATTTAATTAAGATACTCAACCAGGCTATTAATGCAAGAAAAACCGACATATTTACTTACAGCACTAGACACGAGTGTGTCACAAAAATCGTTTAGACTGGATCATGATATTCATGACCTATACTGATTTAATCAACATGGATAAATACAAAAAAGTATGCTTGAAGGAGAAACGATGCTCAACACAATGTTAAATAATAAGGTGATTTTATTTTGGTGTATTTTAACCCTAATTGTGTGTTCTATCACCATTACCTTGCTTTCACATAACACCCTTGCAGACAGCGTGTCGATTAGCTTTACCGTATTTGCAGGTTTTGCCCTATTTTTTACTGCAGCCATGTGGCTGGAAGATACCATTCGCGAAATTTGTAATCCTTAACAGGATTTAACTTTACCGCTTTAACGATTTCCCCTCTTTTTTCTTCCTTGTCATTTTTCCTTTCCGTAGTGGCTTTAGCCCGCGGGAAAAATCACGTATATTGAATGCCATTTCCGCACACGGACCTTGTGAAATGAGCAAACAATTTGCCGTGATTGGCAATCCAATCGAACAATCACGTTCTCCAGAACTGCATCATGCTTTTGCCAAAAAAACTGGCATTGACCTGAGCTATAGCAAACGCCTTGCCCCACTGGATGGCTTTGCAGCCAATATCCAGGAGTTTTTTGCTCAGGGCGGTATGGGCATGAATGTGACCGTGCCCTTCAAAGAGCAAGCTTTTGCGGCCTGCGCGGTATTAACCGAACGTGCCAAAATTGCCAAGGCAGTCAATACTCTATGGATGCAGGATGGCAAGCTGTATGGCGACAATACCGATGGTCAAGGTCTGGTCGATGCCATCAAGGCCCTAGATTGGAAACTCGACAATAGCGAGCTGTTAATTATTGGTGCAGGGGGTGCAACCCGTGGTGTCATCTACCCTTTGGTACAGGCGGGTGCGAAAAAAATTGTCATCGCTAACCGGACTTTAGCCCGCGCAGAACAACTGGTTGCCGACTTAAAACCTGCTGTGCCGCAAGCCACCCTTGAAGCCACTTCTTTAAATGATCTGGCTGGTCATTTTGATATTGTCATTAATGCAACTTCGGCAAGTTTAACCGGCGATGCCTTGGTTTTACCTGAAGCTTTACAATTTAAGCATGCCTATGAAATGGCCTATGGCAAGCCATCCAGCTTTTTAGATCAAGCCAAAGCCCGTAGTGTTCCGACTTCAGAAGGTTATGGCATGCTGGTTGGACAAGCGATTGAAGCTTTTTATATCTGGAACGGCATTAAACCTGAATTAAAAGACTTTCTTTAACTAACATCCATCAAAAGAACCTCAGGATGATCTGAGATTCTTTTGAACCATCTTCCTGTTTATTTTACATATTTCTGCATATTTTCATACACTTCCATATATATTTCATAATTAATAACTTCAGCATGTTGAAGAGTCAGGTCTTGAATCGTTTTCTGACTTAATTTTCCATGCTTGCTGTCGATATAGCTTTGCCCCAAAATCTGCGCAGTTTCTTTGAGCACACGCGAGTCGGCGGCATTGTCCGGATATTCCTCCCGATATGCTTTCAGGTATTGCTGGGCAAAAATATGCTGTGGCTGCTTATACTGCTTCGCGGCTTGGTGCCAAGCTGCAGCGACCTTACCTTCGCCTACAGCACGCTCAGTCAAGGTATTAACATGGCTGCCTATAGCCCGGTTGAATTGGCTATCATCCTCAAGATGATGCTTTTTCTGTAAGGCCTTAATGCGCTCAAGTTCTTTGCCTTTAGGATCATAATACTGTTCATCGCTAAACCAGTAGGCATACACCTCTGCCATTTCTTGCAAGGTTTGCGGACTAAGGTTTTTCACCCACTCACTTTGCTCTGCAGCCATATCGAGCAAAAATAAGGTTTGATAGGTTTGACTGAACGACTGGGCTTGCTGATAGGTTTTATCGGCCAACAGATTCAACTCATCCTCATAGCTTAAGGCGGGTGCTTCGGCTTTAGTTCCTTCCATCACAGCAGCTGGCTGCTCCAGAGTTCGCCCTACATCTTTCACCCATTTTTCTAAAATTGAACCTTTGCTCACCTCTTGAATCGACTTGGCATCGCGCAATGCAGCACGGTCAATTTTGCTGGCTTGCCCATAATTAAATACACGCATATCGGCCTGTACATCAATTTTACCGTACTTTTCAGTAAGGAATTGCACAGCATAATCGACCTGTGCCGCACGTCCCTGAGCATCTAAACCGACATCTATTTGTATCGGGGTCTTTTTAGCTGGCGAACTTGCCGCTAGAACCTGACGAATTTCAGGCTGGTGCGTTGCCCACAGCTCAGCAAAATGCGCTGCATCTATAAACTGTTCAGAAACATACGGTGCAAAGACCAAGGCTAATTTTTCGTGTACCGAACGGTCCTTCGCTTCAACCGAAGCCGTGATCTGTACTGGTTCAACACGCTTAAAAGCATCTAATTCATAAGCAGAAAGGCAGTATGTTAAATCACCGACTTGGGCTGTTTTTGGCGTAGCAATTATACGCTGGCAGTCATCTACTGTAAGAGTGATAGTTTCATCAGCAGTGTCTTGTTCTGTCGGGCTTTCATCATCCGTTTCTGTTTCTAGCGCTACATCCTCTTCGTCTACCAGTGAATCGGCCGAACCATAAAGTTTGTCGCTGACCAGTTCACGCAAGGCAAGTGTTGCACTATAGGCTGTGCCATCTTGAGCCACAGCATCAGCTTTACCTGCTTGCACAGGTGAAGCAGTATCTTCCACAGCCTGGGTTACAGCCTCTCCCGCCTGCTTTTCACTCCCGGCATCGCTCACTTTAGTAGCCGCGGTATAGCCCAGCACGGAGCGCTTTAAATACGGCTCATTCACCTGTTCAAACAGGGCCATTTGCAACATCAGTTCTTCCAAGGTGCTGCTAAAACGTATTTTTTCAGTCAACTGACCGTTCTTCTCTGCAACGCTCAGTGGCAGGCTTTTGATTTGTCTAGCATCAGCCAAAATATATGGCAAGGCATTTACCGCTTTTAAATAATCAGCCAACTTCGCTACATTTACCCGTTCAAAATCAGCTTTATATTTCGAGAAATCAATATAGGCAAAGCTGTTTTGACTGTCTTTATTCACCAAATACGGCATCAAAGAAAAATAATTGGTATAAAATTTATATTCTTTAAAATCGACCACCATCGGTACTTTCATTTGCACCAGCAAGGTCGGCTTTTCATAACGGGCTGCCAAGTTTAAAGCAGCGGTCTTTTCTCGATAATGCACAGAACCATCATATTCAAATTGCGTATTATTGAGTAAATTCAATGCAAAAATATTGAATGAACTCAGCTTGTCCTCTGAAGCAAAACTGTCCGCATGCGCTTGCTGCTGTTTCGCCATAGCGGCATACAGGTTTTGTTTTTCAGTGCTGTTTAAACGGATATTTTGCGCTTTTAAATATTGATCTAAGCGTTTTTTCAATGCCGGTTCAAATGCTATCGCCGGATTGACTTGTTGCTGTGCTTTTTGACGTCCTATGTCCGGACTAGACTGTACACTGAGCTTGCCCCGAAAATCATAACTAGATGTTTCAAACATCGCATTTAGACCATGAATCGCTCTTTGCTCTACAGTTGCCACCTGATTCGGATTGGTCTTTATGACATGCTGTGAACAGCCTGCGAAACTGAGACTACAAAGACAAAAAGTTAAATATTTTAGTTGTGCCTTCACATGTAAACGCCTTATATTCATTATACTTTATTCTGTTCTAAGCTACAGAATTACAACCCAATATAACATAATAGGATGTTGATACTATTGGGTCGAGCATATTTTATAATTCGCATTTCTGACATTTTTAATCGCTATCCTTATCAATGTTTTTTGATGATAAATGTGAATAATCAAGGTATCGATACAGATAATCCAGAACTATTTCTAAATTAGGATTAAGACTATGCCAGCATATAAAGCCCCTTTGCACGATATTCGTTTCTTAATGAACGAAGTGCTTGATTACCCAACACATTATAAAACTCTCTCAAATGGTGAAGCAGCAGATGCTGACACTGTAGACATGATTCTTGAAGGTGCGGCAGATTTCTGTGAAAACGTACTTTCTCCACTTAACCAATCCGGTGATGAAGAAGGCTGCCACTTTGAAAATGGTGAAGTCAAAACACCAAAAGGTTTTAAAGAAGCGTATGACCAATTTGTGCAAGGCGGCTGGCAAGGTCTTTCTTTCCCTGAAGAATTTGGCGGTCAAAACCTGCCGCAATCTTTAAACCTGATCAAATCAGAAATGATGGGTACTGCGAACTGGTCATTCCAGATGTACCCAGGTCTGAGTATCGGCTGTATGAACACGATTCTTCAGTTTGGTACTGAAGAACAGAAAAATACCTATATGCCAAACCTGGTCACCGGTGAATGGTCAGGCACGATGTGTCTTACCGAACCACAATGCGGTACAGACTTGGGCCAGGTGAAAACCAAGGCGGAACCAAATGCAGATGGCACGTATGCCATTTCGGGTACGAAAATCTTTATCTCTGCCGGTGAACACGATTTAACAGAAAACATCATTCACATCGTTCTCGCACGCCTTCCAGATGCGCCTGCAGGAACCAAAGGTATTTCGCTATTCATCGTGCCAAAATTCTTGGTCAATGCAGACGGTAGCGTGGGTGAGCGCAACCCTGTAACTTGTGGTTCAATCGAACACAAAATGGGGATCCGCGCTTCAGCGACTGCGGTATTAAACTTTGACAATGCAACGGGTTACCTGATTGGCGAGCCGCACAAGGGCCTGCATGCCATGTTCACCTTCATGAACACGGCACGTATCGGTACTGCAATCCAAGGTATTGCGCATGCTGAACTGTCATTCCAGGGCGCCCTTCCTTATGCCAAAGAACGTATGTCCATGCGTGCCCTTTCAGGTAAAAAAGACCCTGAAAAAGTGGCGGATGCGATCATTCATCATGCTGACGTACGCCGTATGCTATTGACTCAAAAAGCGATTGCTGAAGGCGGTCGTGCAATGATTTATTATGCCGCGCAAATTGCCGACAAAATGGCAGATGCGTTAATGCATGGCGATACTGCAGCCTATGAAGCGCATGATGACCACCTGGGTTTCTACACCCCTATCCTGAAAGGTTTCCTGACTGAATTGGGTTTTGAAGCTGCCAACCATGGTATGCAAGTCTACGGCGGTCATGGTTATATCAAAGAATGGGGCATGGAACAGATTGTACGTGACTCGCGTATCTCTACCCTTTACGAAGGCACCACCGGTGTACAGGCACTTGACCTGATTGGCCGTAAAGTCCTGTTAACCTCTAGAGGTAAAGTGATTCGTGACTACACGGCTGAAATCCTGAAGTTCTGCGGTCAGCATGCACGCAACAAATACATGCGCCGTTTTGCCTGGGACCTGACCAAGCTATGTGCGCAATGGAATGCACTCACGGTTCGTATCATGCTTGCGGCACGTAAAGACCGTGACATCGTGTCATCTGCTTCCGTCGATTTCCTGATGTTCTCGGGTTATGTCATGATGGCTTACTTCTGGGCGCAGCAAGCCGCTGTAGCTTCGGCAAAACTGGCTTCCGGTGAAGGTCAGGAAGTGCCTGAGTTCTACAAAGCGAAAATCAAAACGGCTGATTTCTACTTCGAACGCCTGCTTCCACGCAGTCAAGGTCATGCCGAAGCAATGGTCAACCCATCCAAGACCATGACGTCACTTGCACCTGAACACTTTAGCTTTGACTACTAAGCGGTAAAGTTGAAGTCCAAATCAAAGAGCACTACGGTGCTCTTTTTTTTTCAAGCCATATTCCATAAAAGCACTCATATCAAATAATGCCATTGCGGAGGATTACTGATTGTATGCAAGTTGCGGTAGCCAGCCCTAAAAATGAGATAGTGCTCATCAGCACAGCTGATGAGCATGACGCAATGACAAAGAAAAAACCCCGGCATCCTGCCGGGGTTTTTCGTATGGGTTGATTAAGCATGACTCCTGTCTTGCCTCACAGTCCTGGTGTTTGAACGTATTATTGTTGTTTTCTGTTCCGGAATATCCTATTCCTGTATGACTTGATCTTAAGAAAAAAGAACTGCGGTTCCAATCCGCAAAATCCCTAAATCAATGTACGTCAGAGCGTACAAAGCTAAGCGTTTTCCCTATCGAGTAAACTTGATGCCGGTGTTTATTTCCTCCCTGAATATTCTCCTCGGCTCTTCGATTTAAATATTGTTTAATCGGCGGGCAAGTAGCCGTATGCCCGCAGTTCGACGAAGGTAAATATATCTTTTCTGCCCCCATTCAGTTAATTACCCTTCGCCTACAGAAAATCGCCCCTGTTTAAATCGCTTTTGAGATGTGGATATGGTTGCACAATATGTAGCAAACGTTTCTTTTCACTTGCCTATTGTCATAACTTACTGCAGAACAGGAAACAATGCTGAGCGAGAACCAGCAATCAATAGAAAAACAAGCATCTTGGTTTTAAAAATAAGTAATTGAATAAATTTAATTTATTTAATATCTGGTTTATTTAACGCTTATTTTTATAAAAAAAAATTATAATACATATAAGAAACTTGAATATTTATTTATTTCATGTATGATTAACTCAACTAGAAAAAATCTTGTTTAGTAAATCTTCTTTAAGTATCGCAGTTTTAGTCATAATCCTTCGTTTTTTTCAGATCTTAAGCTCAATTCATTATTATTTTCAAAGTTATTATCAGTCATTTAAGATGGCTAAAAATTATTAAAATTCGATAGGTTATATTATGTCTAATACAGTTAACGGTACAGTAAAATGGTTTAACGAAACTAAAGGTTTCGGTTTCATTCAACAAGAATCTGGTCCAGATGTGTTTGCTCATTTCAGTGAAATTGCAAATTCTGGCTTTAAAACATTGTTTGAAGGTCAGCATGTATCATTCAGTATTGCGCAAGGTCAAAAAGGCCCGAATGCTGTGAATATTGTTGCTTTATAATAAGTAACATCGATAAAAAAGCACTTTGATAGTGCTTTTTTTGTTTTTAGCGTTCAGACAACGCTGCATAGAAAACTGAAAACTTCACTCTGCCTCCTATGCAGTTGAATGGAAATTCAATCGCCCATATCTACGGCTTCTATATTGCATCAGGACATCAATCGAGGGATTAATTGCAAGTCACAGAAACTCTTCCAGCACCGAATTTAAAAACACATGCCCCTGCTCTGTACAAGACAAACGGTTTTGATCTTCAATCATCAATTTTCTAGCACGTAGTAAATTTAAAAGTTCATCCAAACTTGCTAAATTTAAACCTGTACGCTCGGCATAAAGTTCGGCAGCCACGCCCTGATTTAACCGTAGCGCATTCATCATAAATTCAAACGGCATGTCTTCATCTTCAATACGTTTAAACTGCAAATGCTCTGCCGGTACTTTGGCCAGATAATCCTTGGGCAAACGGGTTTTCTGGAAACGGTACACGCCATCGGGTCGCGTCACTTTAGCGTGTGCCCCTGCCCCAATCGCCAGATAATCGCCAAACTGCCAGTAATTTAAATTATGCGCAGAAGGTTTTTCCTTACGCCAGGCCGATACTTCATAATTCACAAAACCATTGGCTTTTAGGTAGGCTTCGCCCTGTTCCTGAATATCATCCAGTACATCCTCAATGGGTAAAAGCGGCTGGGTACGGAAAAATACCGTGTTGGGTTCAATGGTCAGTTGATACCACGACACATGCGTAGCACCATTTTCCACCGCCAGTTTTAAATCAAGCAACGCCTGTTCTAGCGTTTGTTCTGGCAAGCCATGCATCAAGTCGACATTAACGCGTTCAAAGCCTGCTTCACGGGCCAAATGAATGGCATTGATCGCATCATCATTGCTGTGAATACGCCCTATTTTTTTCAGCTGATCGCTATTAAAACTCTGCACACCAATAGAAAGACGGTTTATTCCAGCCTCTAAATATCCCGCAAAGGGGTCATGCTCCACCGTTCCCGGATTGGCTTCCAGAGTAATTTCACAGCCATCTTCAAAAGGAATTAAGCTTTTTAACTGGCCAAATAGCCATTGATAACCCTTTGCAGAAATCAGTGACGGCGTACCTCCACCAATAAAAACGCTATGAATCTGACGCCCTTGGACAAAATCAACCTGGGTTTTAAAGTCTTCGACCAAAGCCTGTAAATATTGCTGTTCCAGATCTAAGGACAGTTTTCCATCCGGTACGGCATGCGAGTTAAAGTCACAGTATGGACACTTACGCACACACCACGGCATATGAATGTATAAAGATAAAGGAACCAGTGCAGGATTTAATTCGGCCAAGGAACAAGCTCAAAATATGTAGGACAGGAAGATAAATATATTAACATGACTGCATCAGGACACTGATAAAATCTCACAAGGAATATCAGTACACTAGGAAAAACTATTGAAGAATTAAATTGTTAGAATGATGAAAATATCTGCTCAGTTATTGTTATTCATCCCGCTGACACTGGGGATTGGTATCGCGCTTACTTTTCAAACGGCTATCAACAGCCAGTTGAGAGAATATTTAAATTCGCCCTTACAAGCCGCCCTTTTATCTTTTCTGGTTGGTACAATACTGCTGGCCATATTGGTGTTTTTTCAGTCGGTAGAAAAACCGGGTTTTGCCACGTTTGTGCAACTGCCATGGTATTTATGGTTGGGCGGATTTCTGGGGGTGTATGCCATTAGCCTCAGTATTTATGCCGCGCCCAAACTCGGTTTTCTGACCCTGTCCGGTTTAATTATTTTTGGTCAACTCGTCACTTCGATGTTTTTGGATCATTTTGGTTTACTTGGAACAGAAAAAACACCGGTTAACTGGCAACGCCTGTTAGGTGGCGTGGTGATTTTTATTGGTGTGCTTCTCACTTTACAACGCTAACACCTCATTATTCTAAGCACATGATGAGTAATTTTTGTGTCGAATGTCTCGTCGGTTACAACGACCCGTTATGAATTAAAACAACTCTTTCATTTGATGATTCCGATTCTGGTCACTCAATTTTCCCAGGCCGGTTTGGGACTGATTGATACCATTATGGCCGGACATCTATCTCCAGTGGACCTTGCCGCAATTGCTGTCGGGGTAGGTTTGTGGATTCCGGTCATGCTACTGTTTAGCGGCATCATGATTGCCACCACGCCTTTGGTCGCAGAAGCCAACGGCGCACGTACGCCGGAAAAAATTGCCAGTATTGCACGGCAGTCGCTGTGGATCGCGCTGATTCTGGGCATCATCGCTGCACTGATTTTACAGATCATGCCATTTTTATTGCCTGTTTTAGGCGTACCAGAAGTCTTGCTGCCCAAAGCCAGTTTGTTCCTGCATGCTATTGGTCTAGGTATGCCCGCTGTGACTATGTATGCAGCGCTGCGTGGCTATTCGGAAGCGCTGGGTCATCCACGTCCCGTGACGGCGATTAGCCTGATTGCATTAATTGTTCTGGTTCCGCTTAACTTTATTTTCATGTATGGCTGGGGACCAATTCCGGAATTAGGTTCAGCCGGTTGTGGTTTTGCCACGGCGATTTTGCAATGGCTGATGTTTATTGCACTCGCAACCTATGTATTAAAAGCTTCGGCCTACAAAAAAACACAGCCCTTTGCCGCATTTGAAAAAATCAATCCGGACTGGATCAAGCGTATTTTAAGACTTGGTTTCCCGATTGGCTTGGCCATCTTTTTTGAAGTGAGCCTGTTCAGCACGGCTGCGATTGTGCTCAGCCCCTTGGGCGAAACCTTGGTGGCCGCGCATCAGATTGCCATGTCCGTGACCTCACAATTATTTATGATTCCAATGTCACTGGCCATTGCGCTGACCATTCGTGTGGGCACTTATTATGGGGAAAAAAACTGGCTGGCGATGCATAAGGTACAATATCTGGGTCTAGCCACCGGCACTGTTTTTGCTTTCGCTACCATGGCACTGATCTGGTTTTTCCGGCCAGAAATTGTGTCAATTTACACCTCGGATTACGAGGTCACTCAGGTCGCGCTATATCTGCTGCTGTTTGCCATGGCCTATCAGCTGATGGATGCCTGGCAAGTCAGTGCCGCAGGTTGCCTGCGCGGCATGCAGGACACCAAAGGCCCAATGTGGATTACCATGATTGCCTATTGGGTCATCGCCTTCCCGGTCGGGGTTTATCTAGCGCGTTTTACCGAAATGCAAGCCGCTGGTGTCTGGGTCGGTTTGATTGTCGGTTTAACCGTGGCCTGTGTACTCTTATTAACCCGTTTATACAAAATCAACCATCGCCTGAAAATGCCTTAAAAATTACATAGACTCATCCCTTTTCATGGGAAAAGGGATGAGATCAATACAGCATAGATAGGGAAATAACCCACAATATTTCAGTTATTTAGCCACTCAAAAACGTTCTTTTTTTTGATAATCTCACTGTGAAAATGCAGCTTTTAACAATTTCAAGTAGGCAATATCCTGTTTAACGCCTATGATCATTAAAACCCATCTATGATGATGCTGAGGAATATCGCATGGCAAAAACGGCTAGGACCCCCGGTCGTCGCTTTATGAAACTTGCCAGTATGACGGCGAGTATTGCAACTAAAACCGTATCAAACTCGATTAAAAATTTTAATGCCGATGAAGAACAAAAAAATGCTTCGCGCACTAAACTTTTTCAGGATATCGGACTGCAGATTGCCGATACGCTGGGCGAAATGAAAGGTGCGGTGATGAAAGTGGGGCAAATTGCTTCACAATACAAAGACATCTTCCCACCAGAAGTGGCCCGTGCCATTAGCAAGTTACAGCGTCAGGCTCCAGCCATGCCTTTTGCTGAAATTAAAGCACAAGTTGAAAAAGAACTGGGTAAACCGCTCCTGAAAATCTTTAAAAGTTTTGATGAACAGCCTTTTGCTGCGGCCTCTATTGGGCAGGTACATAAAGCCATCTTGCCGAACGGTCAGCAGGTGGTGGTCAAAGTACAATATCCGGGCGTGGATGAAGCCTGTGAAAGTGACCTGAAACAGGTGCGTCTGGCCTTGCGCTTAATGGGTGTACTGAAAATTGACCGCAAGTTGCAAGATCAGCTGTTTAAGGAAATTCAGGACAGTCTGGATAATGAGCTGAACTATGAGATTGAGGCGCAAAACTTAGAAGTCGCACGTACATTTCATCAAACATTAGACAATAAAATTATTATTCCTCAAGTCTATAGCGACTATTCTTCGCGTCATATTCTGACTTTAAGCCTGGAACAGGGCGAAAGCATCGGAACGGCCAGTACCTGGTCTCAAGAGACCCGTAATGAACTGGGTCGCCGCCTGCTCCGTGCCATTGGTCAGGAAATTTTCTATCTGAAACGTTTCCACTGTGACCCGCATCCTGGCAACTTTGCCTTTCGTGAAGATGGGACGGTGATTATTTACGACTATGGCGGTGTCAAAACCCTGTCTACTGAAATTGTCTCGAATTTCAAGACCCTGATTAATGCCGCCCGTGAAGGCAATATTACCGAAATGGAACAGAAGCTGGATGACCTGCATTCCATCACCACGCAAGGCAAGTTTCCTGAAAATCTATATCGCCAGTGGCTGGAAGTGTTGATGCGTCCGCTGATCACCCATTACGATTTTGCCGAAAACTCTGCCCATCATGATGGCGTCGAACTGCTGAAACCGTCATTAAAATATTGGGATGTGTTTAAGCCTTCACCGGATACCTTAATGGTTAACCGCACGGTTTCCGGACATTACTGGAATTTAATTCATTTAAAAGTGAATGATAATCTGAATGATTTATTTGATGAGCTGGTGCCACCTCGAGTCTGATCAAGCCGCACCCACCCGGTTAACCTATGGTGACCGGGTTTTATTTGACTCAATATTTGTTATGTTATAACATTTCTTTAAATTTAAAATATACGATGGAGAAATGTATGCGTCCAGATATCCACCCCGACTATCAACAGGTACTGTTCCACGATACCAATGCAGATGTCTATTTTGTTATTGGCAGCACCTTAAAACCGACCCAGACCCGTGAATATGAAGGCCAGACTTATCCTTATGTGACTCTGGATATTTCCAGTGCCTCACATCCGTTTTATACCGGTGAACAACGTCAAACCAGCAATGAAGGCCGTGTAGCCAGCTTTAATAAACGTTTCGCACGTTTCAAACGCTCACATTAAATTCATACTGTTTTAAGATTTAAAGGTTAATCTTAAGACTTGAAAAGCCCAAGCCATATCCTCCAGCTTGGGCTTCTTTTTTTCTGATATGACAAAAATTTTGAGCTGTTATCGACTCTGCAATAAACCCTGAAACAGGTAAAAACCGAGCGCCAACACAATAATTCCTGTAATCACACTGGAAATGGCATAGCCTAAAGCCAGTGCAATTTGTCCATGCTTCAGCAGTTGAAAGGTTTCCAGACCAAAACTGGAAAAAGTGGTAAAGCCGCCTAAAATACCAACCATCAAAAACAGACGTGCTTCATTTTGCAAAACAGGAAATTTCTGGCTATAAGCAAAGAAAATACCGGCAAGCAGACAGCCAAAGATATTGATCCACCATGTCGTCCACGGAAATCCGCTGCTCGGTTTAAATAAAAATACCCCTGCACCATAACGCAAACTTGCGCCGACTGCTCCCCCTAAAGCTACCAGTAGCCAATTCATATCTGTTCCAATGTGATTGAGTTAAAGATCAAGATGATATAAATCTTTTGTTCACTATAGCGTACAAATGCGTTGAAATAGTAATGAAATGATGCCGTGAAAATTGTTATAGTCACGCGGTTTTTAAACTTTTTTCTATGAATTGAGGAAATTATGGCTCAGGATTTATTGGCACAGCTTCAGGCAGGTGAAATCAAATTTGCAGACGTGATTGCATATATTGATGCACGTTATCAGCATAGCCCTACAGCTTTTCAAAATGGCAAACAGGCCAATGCTGCAACGGAAAACCAAGGCAGTGCCAAAGTATTTTCTTTTGCCCAACTTAATGGTTTAGATCAGGCACAAACCCTAAGCCTGTTTGCTGAACATTATGCTGCCGTGTTAGCGACTCCTGAAGCCACAGACCACCAGAACATTCGCCAGTTTATGCAAAATGGCTGGGATGGCATTCAGTTTGACGGTCAGGCATTAACAGCGAAATAAGTTACTTATATACATCTTAGAATATAAAAAAGCCCGCTTTATTAAAGCGGGCTTTTTTTTACTCTATTGATCACCCGAAATTTTATTACAACAAGCTTCAGATACGCGAATGTGGCAGGGATGCCACATGTTGCCCACCACAACACGGATGTTGTGTGTGGGTAACAAAGGCTTTTGCCTACTTTTGGCCTGTCAAAAGTAGGATTAAAGCCTGCACAAAGTACTTTTGACTTTTAAAGAAAAATAAGGCTGTGCCAACGGTAAGCTTCACACAAATACTAAATTATTAAATTAAGAAACCCGAACCCGGCAACGCCACTCATCTACCGGATTTTGTTCCCACGCACGGCTATGTTTCACGTGAATCCATGCTTCACCCGGTTGCAGTGCAGTAAATATAAACAGTTTTTGTCCACCTACACCCAGCATCGGTTGCTGGCTTTTCACTTGATCTTGCCGATAAATTTCTTCCACTTTTAAAATGCTCTGCGGCTCGGCCACTTGCCAGACATATCCTGTAGTCGGATTCTCGGGCAGGATAAGTTTCAGGATCTGTCCCACGTTCATTTCCAGCAAAGCCGGGCATTGAGTGTCTAATGAGTAACTATGGGTTTTTCCATCTACCGTTGGACTCATACTGCTACACCCCACCATGCCGAATCCTAGAATTGCAGCAAAACTGAGTGCTAAAGATTTCATAAATTTAGTCTTTTCATCATCTTGTTATAAAAAAACGGTTAGCCTTTCACCCGTTCAATCCATTCAATTGAACTGACACGGAATAACTCACAGGCACCATCTCCAGTATCTGTCGGGGTCAAGGATGACGTCCAGACCAAATTTCTGTCTTTAATTTCCACCAGCTCGCCTTTTAGCCGCACCAAATCACCGCGTTTCACATGTTTAATCTGTTTGGCAATTTGAGGGTTGGCAGGAATGATGTGCATATTCGAGACCATTTGCATGGCTTGTTCGGCAGGCACCGGCAGGCGATCAATCTTCCAGTTTAAAAAGCGGTCATATTGATTGACCGATATATGACGTGCAATTTCAGGCTCGGCAAACAACCCCCAGCTCACGGCATAATCAATCGGTGAAAACTTGGCCTGTTCATCACTGGTATAAATTTTCGAACCTAGAATACGAAAATCGCCTTTAAACGATTGTAGTTTTTTGATTGACTGGTCTTTTGCCAGAGGAGCCAAGCCCTTCGCAATATTATAATCGACAGAAGCACTGGCACTCATTTGCAACATGCTGGCAGCAAGTAAAGTACTGAATAATATTGGCCTGACCATTTTTATGCCCCTAACATATTTCTTGATTTCTAACTTAATTTTAAATGAGTAAACTTAAAGAAATATATGGACTTGGTAACAATAGAGATATATTCAGTCACTTTTTTGTCTTATTTTCTGAGCTGAAGATTGGTTAAACTAAGATGATATAAAGTAAGAAAAATTAAGTGACAATGATTTATAAATTTTACCAGCAACACATTTTTCCGCATTTGCTCAATCAAGTAATGCAAACGGCCAGCCTGATGGATCAGCGTCGTGAACTGCTACTCCCCATTACAGGCGAGGTGCTAGAAATTGGCTTTGGGACTGGGGTTAATCTGCCTTTTTATCAAAATATCGATACACTCTACGCCCTTGAACCCAATGCCGATATTTATCAGCTGGCGATTAAACGTGTGCACGAAAGTGCCATTCATGTGCAGCATGTTCAGGCCGGTGCAGAAAAGCTGCCTTTTGCCGACAATAGTATCGATAATATTGTCAGTACCTGGACACTGTGCAGTATTGAACATCTGGATCAGGCTTTGGCTGAATTGCATCGCGTGCTCAAGCCTGGCGGAACCTTGCATCTGGTCGAACATGTACTATCTGACCGCCCGACACTGCAACATCTGCAAGACCTGCTGACACCCGTTCAAAAACGCCTTGCCGATGGCTGTCATCTCAACCGCAATATTGAACAGGCCTTGCTTGATGCACATTTCAGCTTTAAAGAAAAATATTATCTGGATGCAGCCGGTATTCCAAGCCTTGCACAGCGCATGCTGTTTGCCCGTGTGCAAAAACAGTAAGTCCTGAATTTAACGGCGTTTTATAAGCATCGCCGTTTTAATCATCAAAATCGATACGGACTGTTTCAAAACGTACCCGCCCTTCCCGTATGGCCTGGGCAATCGCCTGTTGCCCCTTGGTCAGGCGCGCACCGCCACTTTTAATGTCTATCAGCACCACCTCGATATCATCGGGACTTCCTTCGCCATCACGCAGGTCGGTATAACCATCGAAAACCACATAATCGATGGGATCGCCCAGAAATTTGGCATCACTGGGTAAATACTGAAACTGGGGCATAATCGGTGCCAGCTGCTCTGCCATCTTGCCTTTGAGCACCGCACGGCTGGTATTGACACTGCGTTTTTGCGCATGCGCCAAAGCCTGCTGATGCTCCAGCTCCAGTTCCGCAATGTACTGTTCATATTCTGCTTTAATGCGTCCATTCCGGGTATTGCTTAAAATCATGGTGGTGAGCACCACACCTATACACGCCCCAATTAGCATTGCCATCCAAATGGACATTATTATTCCTTAATTGCAAAAATTACCGCTACTTATACCTTAAGACTTTTGTCCCGAGTCATATTCACTGCATCAAACAATGATATGCTAGGACTGAGCAGAATAAAATCATCAGGGTTATGAAAACTATCTTAATTGCCAATCAAAAAGGTGGATGCGGTAAAACCGTTACTGCAATTAATCTGGCTGCCGCTTTGGCACAAAAGGGGTATAAAGTCGCACTTGCCGATGCCGATAATCAAAAATCAGCCTTGCAATGGTTAAAACAACGACCGCCAGAGGCGGCTCCTATTCAAAGTCTGGACTGGCGTCAGGAAAAATCAATTGGCGATGTACCTAAAAATATCGAATATCTGATTATTGATGCACCTGGGGCCTTATCTGGCGAGCATGCCGAACAATTAATCAGTGAAGCACACGCCATTATCACCCCATTGCAACCGTCTTTCTTTGATATTGATAGTACGCGCCGTTTTCTGAAACATTTACAGGATATTAAACGCATCCGCAAAGGGAAGGTACAGATTTTACTGTTGGCTAACCGGATGAAAGCAAACACTGCCAGTTCCAAAGATATTCAGGATTTTTTCCAGAAAATTGAACAACAGCCGGTAGCCTGGATTTCCGAGCGTGCTGCCTATGCCCAGCTTGCCATGCAGGGACTGAGTATTTTTGATAAAACACAAAAAAACTATCGGGCTATGCAAGATCAATGGCAACCGCTGTTAAATGCAATTGTTGATGATCCCAGCGCCTGGTTTTAATCGCATTAAATAGACACAGCGCAAACTTTTGCCTAGAAATGTGCAATAAATATTCATCACAACTTACCCAGCTCTCGTTCTCGGGAGCTTTTTTTTCGGTTAAGATGAACTCCGAACTTAGGAAGTAGTCAGTGAATTCAGTGCAACGTTACGCGCCCACATTACAAAAGGTTTTATTATTTGGACTATTTTTTGTCCTGATGTATTTGAGTTTTCATGTGCTCAAATATTTTATTGTACCTGTGGTTTGGGCGGCAATTATTGCCTATGTCACCTGGCCGCTGTATCAGTCGGTATTACGCATGTGTGGACAGCGCCCTACCCTAAGTGCCACAGTGATGATTCTTTCTGTGGTTCTGGTTCTGGGTTTACCGATTATTTTTGCCATTTTCATGTTACAGCATGAAGGGCGAAATCTGTATTACGAATTACAGAAACAGGTATTTTCCGGTCACCTGAATGTTCCTGACTTTATCCGGCAGTTACCTTTTATTGGCAAAGAAATTTCTCGAACATTAAGAGAGATTAATCAGGACCCGAACAGCATTATCCAGTCCGTCTCGATCTGGATTCAGGGTCATTTAAATTACGGGAAAGCGGTACTGAACGAAGTCAGCAAAAATCTGATCAAGCTCTGCTTTGCCGTGATGTCGTTATTTTTCTTTTACCGTGATGGTCACACCATTTTACATCAGGTGAGCAAAGCCCTGGAAATGGTGATTGGTCCGCGTATCCATCATTATATTGCCACCATTTCCGATACTACCCGTGCCGTGGTCTATGGCGTTGGATTGACTGCCATTGCCCAGTCTATACTGGCTGGCATCAGCTATTTTGTGGCCGATGTACCTAACCCGATGGTACTGACCATTATTACCTTCCTGCTGGCACTGATTCCTTTTGGACCTCCAGTTGCCTATACCTCTGTTTCACTGTGGTTATTTTCTCAAGGACATACCATAGAGGCGATTGGGGTTATGGTATGGGGCGTGTGTATTGTCAGTACCGCAGATAACGTGATCCGTCCTCTGGTGATTTCCGGTGCCACTCAAATTCCCTTCCTGCTGATCATGTTTGGTGTGCTGGGTGGTCTGGCCAGCTTTGGTATGGTGGGATTATTTGTCGGCCCGGTCATTCTGGCGGTATTACTGGCAATCTGGAGGGAATGGCTGCATGAAACCAATGAAACCGAAGGTTTAATGATGCCTAAAGCCACGCTCGCTCATGATATTGATGATGAAACCCATCACCCTGATTAAGCTGGTAGGCAGAAGTTAAGAAACTTATACATTGCACTACTTAAATCACCTGGTCTTGCATCCACGACTTTGTTTCAATGACGCCAATTATAAAAAAGTCAGGATGCTTCAAGTCATGAAAACACTATTTAAACAAGGCGCAATAACAACATTGGGTACCATATTTTTAGCCGGTTGTGCCGGTACCATGCCCATACAAGAACATAAAGCGCAACGTGTCACGGTCAATGCCGTCACTGCTCAAGGTGTAGGTAATAAAATCGGGACTGTAGAATTACGCGATAGCCCGGCAGGTCTGGTCATTAATACCGATTTAAGTGATCTGCCACCCGGCCCTCACGGGTTCCATATTCATGAAAAAGGCTTCTGTGGCCCGGCAGAAAAAGATGGCAAAATGGGCGCAGCCCTTGCAGCAGGCGGTCATTTCAATCCAAACCAGGCGCCACATCACGGTACGCCACTCACTGGCCATCTAGGCGATTTACCCCTAATTACAGTGGAGGCTTCAGGAAAATCTCAGCAAAAACTGGTGGCCCCACGTTTAAAACTGGCTGATGTTCAAGGCCTAGCAATTATGGTCCATGCCGGTGGCGATAACTATGCCGATGAGCCTAAACCTTTGGGCGGTGGTGGAGACCGGATTGCCTGTGGTGTGATTCAATAAGTTGTCCATAAAACCATAAAATAAAAAAGCAGGCAGAGTGTCTGCTTTTTTATGATGACCTGACAATCAGAAATCATACTGAGTCATATTGGGGTTGATAAATTGACAGCAGTACGGAAAAAGTAGGCTATATCTACAACAATTCAACTTTAGAAAAACCCTGAATTGCCTGAAAGACCGATTTCAACACCTGATTATAAGTGTTTGATAATTTTTTAAAATATACCGAGCTTTTATTCACCCTTACGGCAATATTCGGTACACTCAGGGTTCATTCTCATAGATTTAAACATGACCATGAATATTCAAACTTTACGTGTTGTCGGTCTTTTAGAAGGTATTTCCTTTCTGTTACTTCTTTTCATCGCCATGCCAATGAAATATATGTTCGATAATCCAATCTTGGTGAAATATGTCGGTATGGGGCACGGCGTACTGTTCATCCTGTTTTTAATTGTTTTGTTTATCGTGTGCGAAAAACAGAAATGGTCGATTCAGATGTTTATTCTGGGTTTAATCGCATCCATTTTACCGTTTGGCACTTTTGTTTTCGATCGTAAGTTGAAGGCTGTTGAGCAGCCGATTGCTGAACCCAAGCTATAGTTCCTGATTAAAAGGCTATTTTCTTTTTCAGGAAATAATAAGGATACACCCTCATTTCCTACTGGAAGAAAATACTGATTTGAAATCAGTATTTTCCCCTCCTTTCAGGAGATGAGCAGCGCTGCTGCGCAAGGGAGAGGCCTGAATATCAAAATACCCCCTGCTCCACACGTTCTTTTAAAATGTCTTTGAGCATCGCTCGAGGGAAACTAAACCACAGCGCAATCAAAATAAAACAGGCCACGCTATAGGCCAAATAATGGTAGTGTTCATACATCATCCGAACCAGTTCAATAATGATAAAGAAGCTGAACATCAGCAGCATCGATACCGCTGCCGCGACTGTGCCTTTGGACACTTCCGATGACATCAATGCAAAGCGGTACAGCACCGAAAAGCTGATGCCTTCACCAAAACTGATCAAGGTCATGCCTGCAATTAAGCACCAGACCAGATAATCCTGCCAGATCACACCAGCCAGTAAAACCACGGTTCCGAGCAGCATAATGGGCAAGCCCATCAGTACCGATTTCCCCAAAGCCAGTTTGTCGATAATTTTAATCAGCACGATATTCCCGACAATCAATCCACCCAAAACCGGGAACTGTGCCAAACCGTATTGCATGCTGCTAAAACCCAGTTCTTCCACCAGCATGACGGGTGATAGTGCAATCCACAGCATCAACGGCATACTGACCATTGGCAAGGCCAAGGTCATAATTAAAAATCGTTTATTTTTATAAACCTGTTTAAAGTCATCCAGAATGTAGCTGAATGGTTGTTTTGGAATGCTCAGCTTTGTATCCGGCATCTTGGCTTTGAGCCCAAACCAGCTTAAAAAGGCTAAAAATGCGATGCCGATAAAGCCCCAATGCCAAGACACATGATCAATCAGGAATGCGCCGATCACAGGACCTAATAACGGTGCTAGCAAGGAAATATTGGCCATTAGTGCCATGACCTTAATGGCATCGCGTTCTGCAAAAGTTTCCTGAATGGCGGCATAACCAACAGCGGAAATAACCGTGAGACCAATCCCCTGTAAAAAGCGCAGTGCTAAAAAGCTTTCAATAGTGTGGGTGAGTAAAATTAATAAGCAGCACAGTGCAAAGAACAGTACACCTGCGAGCAGCATTTTTTTTCGTCCCAGTCGGTCGGACAATGGGCCGAGCAACCATGCGACACATGCCCCACCGAGCAGATAAAACGACATGGAAGATGGTGCCCATGAACTGCTGACGCCAAAGTCTTTGGTAATGGCGAGCATGGCAGGCTGAACCAGGTCATTGCCGATATAGACGGAAAACTCAAACAGCACCAATGCCAATGGAAACATCAGCGTGGCACGGCTTAAGGTGGCAGTTTTAACTTTTTGCATTGTTTTTCTACATCTTGGGAGCTATTTGCCTGGGCAAAGTCTATTTTTGAAAAAGACAGATCAGCCCAATGGCAAGTACTGTAAAAAATAATTAAAAAAATGAGAGCTCGCGAGGTATCCGCTAAGTTTCACGCCGCATTAACAAGGCGTTCAATATAATTTCAGATCAAATTAATGATTTGTTAAGCTGTACATGTACAGATATAAGCAAATATATTTTAGCAGTGTTTCATTTAATTGTACTGCACGTTTTTTAGGCTTTATGGGGAAATAATGAGGTCACTAGTGCAAAGTTACCAACAGCATACTGGGTGCTATTGATATAGATAAAGGCTATTTTTTTCAAAGCATTAACTTATTTTAAATTTATATTAAGCTTGTTATTTGAACTATTTTTAAGGACAATAATTAATCAATAAATTTCAAGTTCATTAGTATGAATAATAATGTAGATAAAGAAAATGATTTAGCGTGTGGAATTATCATGCCTATAGCAGCAATAGGTTCAGAATATCCAGAACAGCATTGGATAGATATTCGTTCAATAATTAATAGATCTATAGAAAAAGCTGGTTTCACCCCACGAATGGTAAGTGAATCAGATGATGCGACCATTATTCATAAATCAATTATTCAAAATATTTATAATGATCCAATAATTGTTTGTGATGTAAGTGGTAAAAATGCAAATGTCATGTTTGAACTCGGAATGCGTTTAGCTTTTAATAAACCTGTCGTAATAATAAAAGATGATATTACAGGCTACTCATTCGATACGGCAAATATTAGATCTCTTGCGAAAGTCATTATTGAAAATTTATCCGGTTTACCAGTGCAGCGATTAAGTTAATGCGTAAACCGAATCTTTTCCGTCTATTTCGATAGCGTTCACTTAATATTCTAAATGTTTTCA